>CBFCZX010000056.1:0-9103 GCA_965602765.1 uncultured Atribacterota bacterium
CGACCCCCTGAACCCCATTCAGGTGCGCTTCCAAACTGCGCTACGCCCCGACTTTGTTATTATACTAAAACAATTAAATTTAGGCAATAAGATTTTCCCAAATTCATTTGAATAGGACATTCTAATATTAATAAAAATCAAAGTAAATATTGTAATTAATAAATTCTAATGTAATTTTTTCCTTCAAGCTCTTTAATAAGATCTTTTAACTCTAAATTTAACATAATTGTATTTACTTTATTGGGTGATAGTTTACTTTTAACGGTTATTTCATCAATTTGCATAGGTTTCTGGCAGGATAACAAATGATATATTAATAAATCGTCTTCTGATAAATTGTCCAGTTGCCTGTTTTCTTTTTTTTCTTTTGGTTTGCAGGGCATCTCAAATAATAGTTCCTCTAATACATCTTTGTAGTTATGAGCTAGTTTTGCACCTTGCTTAATTAGGTTATGCGTTCCCTTTGACAATGACGAGTTAATATTTCCGGGAATTGCAAAGACTTCCCTACCCTGTTCAAGGGCAAAATCAGCTGTAATAAGTGCACCACTTTTTTCTGCTGCTTCGACAACAAGAGTTCCCAGACTTAATCCGCTTATAATACGATTCCTTCTGGGAAAATTTTGCCTTTCAGGTAAAGTAGATAGTGGAAATTCTGTTAAAACTGCACCGGATTCTTCAATTTCCGCGGCAAGTTTTCTATTTTCCGGCGGATATATAATATCAATACCGCAACCTAATACCGCTAAAGTCCTGCCGTTTACTGATAATGCACTCTTGTGGGCAATCGCATCTACACCTCTAGCCAATCCGCTAATAATGCTTAATCCGGCGAGAGATAGATTCTTACTAAAAGTCTCGGCAACCATTTTACCGTAATAAGTTGCTTTTCTTGAACCAACAATTGAAATAGCACTTTTATCAGAATCAAACAAAGTTCCTTTATAATATAGCAGAGGCGGAGGCAGATGAATATTCCTTAAATTCCCAGGATATAAACTATCTTCTATGGTAACCACTTTCGCTTGCTTTTTATCGATCAGCTCAAGCTGTTTTTTTGGTACTATTTTTTTCTTTTGCGTAATAAAACGTTGAGAAATTCGGTGATTTAGTTTTAGAAATTTCGATATTATCTCCGGACTTTCCATCCAGGCTCCCTCCGCTGAGCCGTATCTATCTATAAGCATATAAAACCTTTTCGGACCAATATCTAAAATACTATTCCATGCCAACCAATATTCTAATTCCTGTTCTTTCAAATAATAATTTCTCCTTTTTAACATGTTTACCGATTAAAATATTGTTACAATATTGATAATCCAGCGAAAACTTTATACTTTACATGATTATTGAGCATTATTTGCTTCGAGTAACTCTCCGAGCTACTTCCCACCTTTTCTTTGCAATTTTTACATAGCACTATTTTAATAATGTCCATTACTTATCAGTAAATTAATTCTTTTATCTTCCAATAGCATATCTCCCGGTGCAGGTATTTGTGTAATGACCTGGTCTTTTGGTATTGAAAAATGATTAGTAAGTGTCACTCTTCCTAAAACAAGACCGTACTCCTCGATCAAGGAAATGGCTTCATCTAAAGTTTTATTTTGCAGGTCAGGAATCGTAATAGCTATAAGATTCTTCCCTTTGCTTAAAATTACTTCTACTTCTCTATTTTCTTTTATTACTGTACCAGGTTCCGGTTTTTGTTCAATAATATAGCCTTCGGCTACTTGAGGATTATATTCTTCCTTTGAGATAATAATTTTTAATCTTGCATTATTGATTTTTTCCTGGGCTATTTCTAAATCATCATAAATCACAGAAGGTACAGTTGTATCAGATACCGCAAAAAGATTTTGAAATACATAAAGTGCGGATAATCCTGCAATAGCCAGGATGAGCAAGATAAACAACAGGAAAGAAATCGAATGGAAAATAAAATAAATAATTTTCTTTATCACTGCTATTACTCCTTTTTAATCATTCTGGCCATGAAAAAACCATCCAATCTTGAATGAGAGATTCCCGGATATATTTTTATAAAACCATACTCATTTAATACATTAACCGGTAAGTTCATTTTTTCATTGAATTCCTTTAGGTTTTCTAACCTAAAATTATGGTTTCTTTTTAAAAACTCCCAAACCACTTCCTCATTCTCTTCCATCTCGGTACTGCAGGTAGAATAGACGAGAATCCCGCCCTTTTTTATATACTTGGAGGATGCCGATAAAATATCCTGTTGCAATTTAGATAATTGCAGCATTCTTTTTTTATTGAATACCCGAAATTTAATATCAGGTTTTCTTCTTAGAATTCCCAAACATGAACATGGTGCATCTACCAGAACTTTATCAGCTTTATCTAAATATTCTTTTTTTATTTTTGTAGCGTCATGTTGTAATATCTTTACAATATCTATTCCTAATCTACGGCAATTAGCATCGATTGTTTTTAGCTTTTTATTACTTATATCCATGGTAATGATAACACCCCCATTGTTCATTAGTTGCGCAATATGAGTGGTTTTTCCTCCCGGAGCACTGCAAATATCCATTACAAATTCTCCGGGTAAGGGGTTAAGCAGATGTGAAACCAATATTGATGATTCATCTTGAACCTGAAACAATCCATGGATAAAAGCAAAATTTTCCGAAACATTTGTAATGCCCTTAATGTATAATGCTTCCTCGGTAAAACTTCCTATATCCACCGATAATTTTTCCTCTTCCAATTGTTTTTTTAGTTCGGAACGCTTTATTTTTAATAAATTGGTTCTCACTGTCAAAGGGGGAATGGTATTATTAGCTATGCAGATTTTTAATGTATCTTTAAAGCCAAACTTTTTAATCCAACGCTCAATGATCCATCGAGGATGGGAATAGATGATTGACAGATATAACACCGGTTCTTTTTTTTGGTCAGGCCAAACAATCTCTTTTTTTTGGCGAATAATATTTCTTAAAATAGCATTTACAAAATTAGCGCTCTTCACATTTCCATACTTTTTTGCAAGCTGTACTGCCTCATTGCATGCCGCATAGTCAGGAATTTTATTGAGGTGTAATATTTGATAAACACCCATTCTGATAATATTTCTGATAAGAAATTGCATTTTATTTATTTTTTGGGAGGTAAAGATAGAAATCACCCAATCAATTTTCATTCTGTTTCTCACAACTCCATAGGTGATTTCCTGGATAAAAGCTGCATCTCTTCTAGAAATATTATTTTTTTTTAGAGCATTGTTTATTAAGATATTTATGTATCCCTGGCTCGAATCGATCTTAACCAATATATCTAAAATTATTTCTCTCATGGAGTCAACTTCTAATCTTCGCATAAAATTTACTCTAATTTTAACCTCTTCTATTTCTTAATACGATAAGTCTTAAGAGCTGCAGTATTGCCATAGCCGTTGCGGCGACATAAGTTAAAGCAGCTGCGTCGAGTACTTGTTTTGCATAAATCGTTTCCTGATTTGAGAGCATATTTCCTATATTTAATAACTTTATCGCTCTCTTGCTTGCATCAAACTCCACAGGAAGAGTGATAATTTGAAATAAAACTGCTAAGGAGAAGGCAATAATTCCTATTTCCATTAATGCGGGCAAAGTAAATATAAAGCCAATCAGAAATAGTGGAATTGCCATTCGAGAACCAAGGTTGCTGACCGGAACAAGATTGCTTCTCAGTACCAACGGCAAATATTTTAAGGAATCTTGTATCGCATGTCCGATTTCATGAGATACAATACCTTGTGCTGCGATAGATGAACCGTAATATACCTCCCGGGAAAGCCCCAATTTTTTGTTTTTTGAATCGTAATGATCTGTAAGTCTTCCTGGAATTATTTCAATTTTTATATTTTCCAATCTTTTAATTTTTAGTAATCGCTCAGCCACTTGCTTGCCGTTTAATCCATTTTCAGCAGATATTTTCATGTATCTCGTGTAGACAGATTTTACCTTATATTGAGCATAAAGCGTTATTGCTATTGCGGGAATCAAGAGAAGCATTGTATTATCGAAAAAAAGCATAAATTTTCTCCTTCTTTTTTACAAAGCCATATCGCTGTAGAAAGAATCTATTTCTTTAATATTTATTCATTTCCAAATATATCTTGTAGTTGAATTTTATATCCATTTACAAATTGTGAGGATAACATTTCTTTCGCTCCAGCTGGAATTAATTTTTCTATTTGAATCATGCCCTTATCTCCGGTCGAAACTAGCAATCCATCTTTTTTTATAGCAACAATTGCGCCAGGTATATTGTTGGAATCTTCACTATCTCCTGCATTAGAGATCAATCTCGAGCGAGTAATCTTTATTTTTCTACCCGAAAAATACGTATATGCACCTGGATAAGGAATGGTTCCTTTTATGTGGTTATATATTTTTTCAGATTTTTCTTTCCAATTAACCTCTCCATCTTTTTTATTCATCTTTCTGGTGTATGTTGCCATTTTCCTATTCTGAGAAATTGGTAACAGGTTTCCTTTTTGAAAATCAAATAATACTTTATTGACTGTCTTTGCGCTCAGCCAGGAAAGTCTATTGCTCAATTCGCCAAAGGTTTCATCTGAAAGTATGTCTATTTTAAATTGAGCAATCATATCACCATCATCTACTTTACTATTCATACAAATATAAGTTATTCCGGTTTCTTTTTCACCATTTATAATCGCCCAGTTAATGGGAGCGGCTCCGCGATATTTAGGCAATAGGGAACCGTGAATATTAATACAGCCAATTTTTGGAATATTTAGAATTTTTTCAGAAAGTATCTGCCCATAAGCTACTACCAAAATAATATCTGCTTCAAATTCAATTAGTTTTTCTACGAAATTGATTTCGTTGATATTTTCCGGCTGAAATATTGGTACTTCCCTTGCCATAGCCGCTTTTTTTATAGGAGGAGGCAATACCCTTTTACCCCTTCCACCCGGTCGATCCGGTTGAGTAATGACTTGAAAAATATTTTTTTCATCCTCCATTAAGGCTTCCAAAACCGGTACACCAAACTCTGCGGTTCCGATAAAAATAATCTTTTTTCCCATAGATACCTCTTTTTTACACTTCTAATAATTAAATTTATAAAACCGTAAGCTAATATTCTCCTCAAAGAATATTTTATTTTACCTTTTTTATCTGTAATTCCCACTTGTAATTAATCTAAGCTGATAAGAAAACCATAAATTTGGTTTTATCATTACATTTTTTACATCAGAAATTAATATTATTGCCTTCAGCTTAAAGTCTTGCTTTTTACTGTCTACAATTACACTATATTACTCAGCTTTCTTTTTGTATTCTTTTAATAGAACCTGCCTTTTAATTTTACTGATACGATCTATAAACAACAGACCTTCCAGATGATCAATTTCATGCTGCAAAGCTTTACCCATTAATCCATCTTTTTTAATTCTTATTTTTTCTCCATTCCGGTCCAATCCCTCTACTGTGACTGTTTCATATCGTTCGACATTGCTATATATTCCTGGTACACTTAAACAACCTTCTTCCTCGTTCACTTTTCCTTCTTTTTTAATGAGAACAGGATTGATCAATACCAAAAGACCGTCATCTTCGCCATCGATGATAATAATTCTTTTTGAAATTCCTATTTGCGGAGCCGCTAAGCCAGCACCCAGGGAAGCATACATTGTTTCTATCATATCATCAATTAATTTATTAATTTTAGGAGTTATTTCATCTACTTCCAGCGCTTTTTCTCTTAAAACCGGATCTCCATATTTTTTTATTTCCAAAACCGACATATTTTCCTCCAATATTTTAATTTATTAAATAATGATTGATTCAGGAGCTTTAACTGTTGATGATTTTCCGATTATAT
Organism: uncultured Atribacterota bacterium; assembly: GCA_965602765.1. GTDB lineage: Bacteria > Atribacterota > Phoenicimicrobiia > Phoenicimicrobiales > Phoenicimicrobiaceae > JAYEGH01. Next base: position 5,863 of record CBFCZX010000056.1, read on the forward strand.
TTCCATTTAATTATATCATACGCCTGGAAGCTTTTCTCGTTCATGATAGGTTTTTTATTTTTACAATTTACGTTATTTTTCTTATAATTCAACCTTCTTTGATATTTTTTATTCAAATATCTAAACCATCTTTAACGGATCTACGTCTATGATTAACCGATTTTTTTTGTCAAGTTGATTTAATAAATTCTTATCAATGTTTTTTTGAAATAATCTATTAAATTTTTTAATATTTTTTACTTTAATTACAATCTGTACCCTGAAGGCATTTTTTGTTTTCCAGATAATCATATTTCTTGCACCTAATAATTCATGTTTTGGAAAGCTTTTATTGTTTCCGAGCACTTCTAAAAAATTAACCAGAGATTTTGCATCATGCTGAATTTTTTCCTTGCATTCACCCTTGATTTCCATTTTTATGATATGCGTAAAAGGAGGATAATCCAACTCTTTCCTTAGTTTCAATTCATTTATATAAAAAAATTTATCATTTTCCTTTTTCAAAGCAAGTAAGCAATGGTGATTTGGATTAAATGTTTGTATAATCACTTCTTTAGATGAATCATTTTTTCTATAGGATGAAATGATTTCTCTTATAAGTTGAAAAGTTTTTTCTCCTGAACGAAAATCAGGCAAATTTAAAAGTGTATCGGCTGAAATAATACCAAATAAATTTACATGGTCATAACAAATCTCTTTTACTGCTATTTTTGTACCGATCAATATGTCTATTTTTCTTTTATTAAAGTCTTCAACAACATTGATATAATCTTCCTTTTTCTCAATAATATCCCTGTCTAAACGTTTTATCCTGCTTACCGGAAACATTTTTTGAATTTCATTTTCTAATTGCTGAGTTCCAATACCCAGAGGTCTCATCTCATTGATTTCACATTTTGGACAAACCTTTGGTATATCGTTTCGCGTACCACAATGATGACAGACTAATTTGGCCTGGTGGTTTTCGCTAAAATGATAGGATAAAACATTTTGACAATTTGGACATTTTGGAATAAAACCACATTTATTACATATAATAAAATTGGAAAATCCACGCCTATTCAGAAAAAGCATAATTTGTTTTCCATTTTTTAAGTTTTTTAAAATACTTTGCTGTAGCTCATAGCTAATGATTTTCTTTTTTGATTTTTCCAAAGTCATATCAATGATTTTATTTTTAATTAGAATGTTTTCCTGTTTTCCATTATCAAATTCTAACTTTTCAAAATGTTTATTTTTTATTTCTAGAAAGGATTCAAGACTGGGAGAATTGCTTTGCAGTACAATTGGTATTTTTTCAATATCTGCTCTTTTAATTGCAACTTTTACTGCATGGTATCGGGGAGCTCTTTCTTCCTTGTAAAGGCTATCATGTTCATGGTCGACAATGATTAAACCCAATTTTTCCATGGGAAGGAAAACGGCTGATCTTTTTCCAATTACTATATCATATCTTGACTTTTTTATTTTCATCCACCGGAAAAAATTATTTTTATTTTCGCTTTTTTCTTCATATATCAATATTTTATCATTAAATTCTTTTTTCAATGGTTGTGCAAGTTCGATTAACTCGAGTTCGGAAGGAGTAACGATAATGACTTGTTTGCAACAAATTTGAGCTGCTCGAATGCAATCTATGTAGAAGCTCAATTTTTCTGAAAAACGGATTGGTCCTGAATAAAAGACTTTCGAAAAATTATTCGTTATGGCATTCATTATTTTTTTAGTAATATCATCATTTTCTGTTAATGAAAAAATGGTCTTTTTTATCGATTCATTTGATTGTAATACAGGTGTATTTTTAATGGGAATGTCTTTATCTTTCCATTGTTTTATCCATAATTTTCTGGTTTTTGGAAAGACGTAATTTAATGCTTTACTCCAGGGGCAAAGATAGTATTTTGATATCCATTCTGTTAATCGAACTATATGTTCGTTTAAATAGGATTCTTCGTCTAATACCTGTAAGATGTTTTTACAGTTTTTTATTTTTGATTTAGACATGAATCCTACAACACACCCGGATTTTTCCGAATTCTTAAATGGGATGATGACTCTTGTTCCGTAAAATATATTTTCTTGAAGGTTTTTCGGGATAGCATAGTGAAAGGTTTTATTTAAATTAAATTCTAATATTACTACTTCTGCATATAGTTTTTCGCTTGATTTATTTGTCAGATTTATCAATTCCTTTTTACTGTTTTTTTAATATTTCATCTAAAATATTTTTGGCCATTTCACTTTTTTTCATGATCGGCATTTCCCTAATGTTTCCGTCTTTATTAATCATTTTTGCGCTATTTTTATCAGATGCAAAGCCAATCTTTTTGTCCATAATATTATTCGCAACAATGAAATCTAATTTTTTATTTTTTAATTTTTTCAAAGCATTTTCAAGAAGTTTTTCAGATTCTGCTGCAAATCCAACCAGTATTTTACCATCTTTTTTTCTGCCTAATTCAGCGAGAATGTCCGTAGTTTTTTCTAATTCTAATTCTATTGTTTGGTCATCATTCTTTTTCATCTTACCATATATACGTTTCTTAGGTCTAAAATCTGCAACTGCAGCTGCAGAAATAACGATATCAGACTCTGGAAAATGTTTATATACTTCTTCTTTCATTTCTTCGGCAGTTTCTACAAGGATCATTTTTTCCACATCTACGGAAGGTAATTGGTTTGGTCCGCTAATTAAAATAACCCTGGCACCACGTTCTACAGCATTTTTTGCCAGAGCAAATCCCATTTTTCCCGTTGAATAATTTGATATAAATCTTACCCTATCGATAGGTTCGCGGGTGCAGGAAGCAGTGATTAAAACGGTTTTATTTTTATAATCATTATTAATATTCAAAGATGTAGCAATAGTGGAAATAATTTTATCGATGTTCGCCAGCCTTCCCATACCAACATCTCCGCATGCTAAAATACCATATTCCGATTCAATAAATTCAAACCCAAAGGATTTTAATTTATTGCAATTCTCCAGATATATTGGATTGGAAATCATATTTCTATTCATCGCCGGTGCAATCATCGTTTTTGTTTTGGAAGCCATTATGGTCGCAGTCAAAAGATCATCGGCAATGCCATGAGCAATTTTTCCAATAAAATTCGCAGATGCTGGTGCAATCAAAATCAAATCTGCCCATTTTGCAAGAAAAATATGCCGAACACCCGATATGTTATCCAATGTAAACATTTCTCTCATTACCGGTTTTCCCGAAAGAGTGGCAAAAGT
>CBFCZX010000057.1:0-9030 GCA_965602765.1 uncultured Atribacterota bacterium
TTCGGAGGTATTTATGCCTTTAAAATTAGGTATAGGAGATATTATAAGATTAAAAAAAAAGCATCCCTGTGGTGGTTTTCATTGGGAAATCACCCGTACGGGGATAGATATTGGCATAAAATGCCTGTGTTGTGGCAGGAAAGTGTTGGTTCCTCGTATAAAATTAGAAAAAAGAATAAAAGAAATCATTCCAAGGGATTAATAAATAGTACAATTAATTTACCAATTCAATAATTGCCTGATTTGATAATAAAGATTATAATTATTATGTATTTATTATATTTATGCTGTTTCCGGTAATTCATTCCTTTTACATCTTCATTTACATCTACTGCCTTTTAACTTGATAACCAGATAGCTAACGAACCAACTAACCAATATTCTTTTTGTCTTTTCTAATTACTGATTATTTATCACTTGTTACTCATTACTATATTTCCTCGCCGCTATCCCCATACATTAATTTTACTTTCAGTTATTTCTCGCATCTTTATCTTTTAGTCGGATAATCAGCTAAAAAGCATGCCCACATTTCTCATCCGCATTTCACTAAAAACTGTTTTCTACAAGCATCATTATATATATTTCTAAATACTAGGTATTCATTGCTTACCATTCTATTAAACTATAAATTAGTTTTTTTTAGGTAACCCCTTGTTATTAAAAAAATCAGATGGTATAATATTTAATCATTTTGTATTCCTTGCTCCTGAAAATCATTTCAGGAGCTAATTAGTCCAAAAGGAGGAGGTGAACAGATGAGAAATTACGAAGTGATGCTCGCCATCAATCCCCAGCTCGAAGAAGAAGAATTACCTTCATTAATCGAAAAAGTCAAAAAAGTTATTTCCAATGGAAAGGGCGAAGTGACCAATATAAATACATGGGGAAAGAGAAGGCTGGCATATGAGATTAACGATTTTGCAGAAGCAATTTATGTTGTTATAAAGTTCAATGCTATCGAAACAAGTATTTCAGAATTTGAGAGAGTATTAAAATTAGAAGAAAAAATTATTCGATATCTATTAACATTACAGCAGGAAGAAAAAACTGTAAAGAAAATAAAAGAATGATTGAATTTAGAATAATATTTCAAAAAGAAGATAAATCAAGGGAGGAAAATATTTATTAATGGCGAGATATCGTTTTTTTAAAAAACCGCATAGAAAAGTTTGTCTCTTTTGTGCTGAAAAAATAGTAGCGGATTACAAAGATGTAGACTTGTTGAAAAAATATATAAGTGAGCAGGGGAAAATATTACCGCGTCGTGTTACAGGAACTTGTGCAAAACATCAAAGAGCAGTAGCCATTTCTATAAAAAGAGCGCGAGAAATAGGGCTCCTTCCCTATGTAGCTAAATAGTATTTGACTGATAAAGCTCTATTGTTTTTTGATATAGCTCAATCACCGAGCAACATATCATTATTTTTTAATTGATTGGTTAGTTGGTTAATTAGTTGCCTGTTAATATATGAATGAAACTGGTTAACCAATCATTTTCTTTTTTAAGAATTAAGAACATGTATGAAGAGGTTATTGATTGTCAGAACAAAATATTCCGGTAAAATCGATAGTCGAGGGTGCATTTTTTGCGGCAATTACTGCAGTATTATTTGTTATAAGCATTTATATTCCCCTATTAGGTACCGTAGTTAGCTTTTTATGCCCACTGCCTATTATTATTCTGTCTTTGAGACATAGCTTGAAATTTGCTGTGATTGCGACTTTCATATCCGGCATATTGGTTACTTTGTTAGCCGGTCCTTTTCAAGGATTTATGGTATTGCTTGGATTTGGGTTGTTGGGCATTACGCTGGGTTATGGAATAAAAAAAGAATACTCTTTTACTGAAATTATTATTTTAGGAAGTATTGCATCTTTTGTGTCCAAGATATTCATTTTAATGATCGGATTTTGGCTATTGGACGTAAATCCTTTTTTACTTGATGTAGAGCAAATTGATGGCATAATTACCCAATCGTTAAATATCTATCGTAATTTAGGATTATCGGATGAGCAATTAGATACACTGGGAAAAACATTGAACCAATCATTATTGATTATTCGAATTGCATTACCTGCTTTACTTATACTCTCTTCAATACTGGATACTTTCCTGAATTACTTTGTGGCGAGATTAGTATTAAAAAGATTTAACGTAAAATTAAGCACTCCAATTCCTTTTATAAATTGGAGGGCTTCAAAGTCATTCTTTTGGAGTTATTGTATAGGCATTGCCTTAATTTTTATCGGTACACGATATAATATATTGCTACTTAATAAAATTGGGATAAACGTACAGGTAATTTTTACTATGATTTTTTTAATTTGTGGCATATCTTTAATCGGATTTTTCATGGAACAGATAAAAGTAAATAATTTCTTGAAATGGACTGTATTCATAATAGTATGTCTTTTTCCCTTATTTTCTCAAATTGCAACCTGGGCAGGTATGATAGATGTTTGGGTGGATTTAAGAACATTCATTTTTTCTCGCAAGGGATAAATGATAACATGTCTCAATAAAATGGTGTGAAGGAATAATGCATATATAAAGAAAAATAGATAATTCATCAAAATTTATTGATTAAAAAAATAAATAAACCTATAATAAATGCAGGGAGGCTGCCACAGATGAAGTTAATACTAAAAGAAAACATTAAAAAAATTGGAAATATTGGAGATATTGTAGAAGTAAATGACGGATTTGCCCGAAATTTTTTGCTTCCAAAAGAAAAAGCTATTTTATATACAAAAGGTAATTTTCAGCAAGTTGAATATTTAAAGAAAAAAGACTTAGAAAAAAGAGAAAAGGAATTAACTGAAGCAAAAGAATTAGCTGAAAAAATTAATAAAATATCTTTAAATATCAAGGTGAAAGCCGGAAAAGAAGGAAAGTTATTTGGCTCTGTAACCAATAAAGAGATTGCAGAATTGCTACTTAAGGAAAATAAGATTGAGCTGGATAGAAAAAAAATTAATTTGAAAGAACCTCTTAAAAAATTGGGGATTCATGACGTTTCCATCAATCTCTACAAAGAAATAGATGCTCACATTAAAGTAAATTTGATTTCTGATTCTTTACCTGAAGAAGAGAAAAAAGAAAATACTGGAGAGCAACAAGACTAAAAATACAAATTGCGTCGCCTGTATTTTTATATGGCAAACCAGGTTTAGGATGAATCATACATTATCAGGAATAAAATTTTGCTATGGATTTAATATTTAATAAAAAACAAAAATTGTTTTTTTCCTTGTATTTTAAATAATTCATTATTCAAAAGGCTATGATGGTTTCTGATAGGACTAATTGTCATAGGTTTTATTCTAATTATGATTTCATTAATTACGTATTTTGTATTTCTTTATTTGCGGCTAAATTAATCAAAAAACTTTAATGAATTAATTGTTGGATATTTTTGTTGGCTGGTTATCAACTTTCAAATTGATTATCATACCAATGTTTTGTTTAAATGATGCTTTGAAAGTATGCTTTATATGCTGCATGTCGATTACACACTATTCATAATAGATAAATAGTGAATTTTTAACTAAAAAATCAAATCTTTACTTTCTTTACAAACGATTATTTACTAATAACTATATGGATTGTGGATAAGGCAAGACGCACTTTCTTTACAAATGACTATTCATTACTCACTAACAATTATTAAGGGAGTCCAATATGGATTTAAGCAGAAATCCACCTCAAAATATTAGTGCTGAACAAGCCGCCATAGGTTCAATGCTTCTTCAGGAAGATGCAATTCTACGTACAGTCGAAATTTTAAAACCTGAAGATTTTTATAGAAAATCCCATGAAATTATTTATAGATGTATTAGCGAACTTTTCGATAAAAACAACGGAGTTGATCTGGTTACTTTAACCGAGGAACTTAAAAGAAAAGACCTGTTGGAAAAAATTGGCGGAGTAACCTATTTAACCAATTTGATCAATAGTGTACCAACTGCTGCAAACATTGAATATTATGTGAGAATAATTGAAGAAAAATCTATTTTACGTAATTTGATTAATAACGCAACTAAAATTATTTCCATGGGCTATGAAGAAAAAGAAGACGCTAAAGTATTAATGGATAGAGCAGAGCATTTGATGTTTGAAGTGTCCAATAGAAACTTAGGACAGGCTTTTGTTCCCATAAAAGAAATATTACAGGATAGTTTCGAAAAAATTGAAGACCTCTATCATCGGGATGAATATATTACCGGCATCCCTAGTGGATTTGTAGAGTTTGATGACCTTACTACCGGTTTTCAACCTTCTGAGCTGATTGTTATTGCCGGAAGACCGGGAATGGGTAAAACTGCGTTTAGCATGAATATAGCTCAGAATGCTGCCATATCTAAAAATACACCAGTTGCTATTTTTAGTCTGGAAATGTCCAAATCTCAATTAGTGCAAAGAATGCTTTGTTCGGAAGCCCGGGTGGACGCTCATAATTTAAGAAAAGGAAGACTAGCTGAGTCAGATTGGCCTACCCTTTCCATGGCTGCAGGAAGATTATCATCTGCACCTATTTTTATTGATGATTCAGCAAGTGCAACCTCTCTGGAAATTAAGGCGAAGGCTCGACGACTTAAGGCGCAGCATGATTTGGGATTAATCATCATAGATTACATGCAATTAATGCAGAATTCTTCCAGAGCTGAGAATAGACAACAGGAGATTTCGGAAATTTCACGTTCTCTAAAATCCCTTGCCAGAGAATTAAATGTTCCGGTCATTGCCGTATCTCAATTATCCAGGGCGGTAGAACAGAGAATTGAAAGAAGGCCGCGGCTTTCCGATTTAAGGGAAAGTGGAGCGATTGAACAGGATGCTGATTTAGTTATTTTTATATATCGTGAAGAGTATTATAAGCCAAAAACTGAAAAAAAAGGTACGGCAGAAATCATTATCAGCAAGCAAAGGAATGGTCCAACCGGAACAATCGATTTAGCTTTTATTAAGGAATATGCGAAATTTGAAAATTTAACAAGAATATCCGAAGATTAGTGGTAGAATTTTTATGAATAATTTAATGGCATTCATTTCTATTGGCAAGTAAAAAACTTTTAGGTGATTGATATAAAGTAGAGCAAATTTTAGTTGAGATTTTAAAACGAAATAAGAAATTGGATATAACGGGACCATTAATTCTTAATAATTATTTAAATTATTATTAAGATGTCTAATTATTTGGATAATAACAATTGACAGGGTGAAAAAAATATAGTAACATTTAAAAGCAAAAAAAATTATTTATAAGTTTAAGGGCCGTTAGCTCAGTTGGTAGAGCATCTGACTCTTAATCAGAGGGTCGCAGGTTCGAAACCTGCACGGCCCATCGAAAAATGCCCCCATCGTCTAGGGGACAGGACACCGCCCTTTCACGGCGGCGACAGGGGTTCAAATCCCCTTGGGGGCACCAATTGATTTATTGTAAAAAATGGGCGGATAGCTCAGTTGGCAGAGCACCTGCTTCACATGTAGGGGGTCACAGGTTCAAGTCCTGTTCCGCCTACCATTTTTTTATGAGGATATGATGCCGGCGTAGCTCAATTGGAAGAGCAACGGAATCGTAATCCGTAGGTTGTCTGTTCAACTCAGATCGCCGGCTCCACATAATAGAAGTTGTCTATAGGAAAACTATTTAATCAATAAAGTATAAGCCAATAGTCCAAAAAAATTACTGCAAATTCGAGGAATCTATTCGTTAGATAGCTTCATACCATATTCTAAATATACAATTTGCTTCGCAAACCACAACATCCAATAAGTGAGATATTTTATTTCAAAATAGATAAACGACATATTCTGGCATTGTGTGTATTTTCTTTATATTATTCCGCTCACAATTGTTTAGTATAATTAAAAGGCGAAAACTATGCAGATTTCTAATCTTACTTCTCCAAAAGAATTAATGAGAATTATAAAAAAATATGACTTTCAGTGCAAGAAGCATTTAGGACAAAATTTTTTAATCGATTATAATATTTTAAAAATTATTATTAGCGCTTTAGAGCTTCAAAAAGATGATTGTATATTAGAAATTGGAACCGGCATCGGTACACTTTCTGCATATTTATCCCCTCTGGCAAAAAAGGTCATTACTATCGAAAAAGACAGGAAATTAACTCCAATTATCAAAGAAAATCTTTCACCCTTTAATAATATTGAGGTTATATTTGAAGATGTAATGGATTGTGATTTTCAAAATTTCATTGAAAAGAATAAAAAGAGGGGAATAAAAATACACAAAGTTGTTGGTAATCTCCCATATTATATTTCAATACCATTAATTCGTAAAATTATTGAATTAGGCAAAGAAATCAAAATGGCTGTATTTTTAGTACAAAAAGAAGTAGGGAATCGGCTGATGGCTAAGCCCGGGGAAAAGGATTATAGTATTTTATCCGTTGCTGTTACATATTATTCTAGACCTCAAAAAGTTCATATTGTTCCCGCAACTGTTTTTTATCCAAAACCAAAAGTAAATTCTATGATCATTAAATTAGATATCCTTGACAAACCAAGCATACGAGTAGACAATGAAAAGTTATTTTTTAAAATAGTTCGTGCTTCCTTCCAGCAAAGAAGAAAGAGAATTATTAACTCTCTTGCAAACTACTTCCAGGAAAAGATCGATAAAGTAGAAATTGAAGAAGCGTTAAAGAAAGCCGGAATAGATAAAAACCTAAGAGGCGAAAATCTTTCCCCGGAAAAATTTGGTATATTGAGCAATGTAATGGGAGAGAAAATTATTAATTAACCAATTCGATAATCCTCCAATTCGTTGATTTGCTAATTCTCTAATTATGCTGGATAGGTGATTTTATTTTAACGCATGGTTTTGTTGTTTTATGAATTTTTATTTCTTTTTGACAAGAAAAATCTATCATGCTATAATTTTGTAGCAATACTACATAAATAAACAGGAAAGCAAATAGTGACAATTATTAACATTACTGGTAATACAAAAAGCAAATTGTTTTTTGATAGAACAGCTTTATTGGTATTTAAATAGTTTATTCCAGAACACAGTATTTATTATTACTGTGTTTTATTTTTTTATTTTGTATTTTGAAATCTGCCAATTAGGAGGTAGTAGTAAAGATGTGAAAATCTGGAGTATAGAGTTTAAATCCCATGATTAGGAGGTCGAAGATCAAATTCAAAGTGATTCATTGAGGAAATTTTAGTAAATTATTGTATCAGGTTATTTACACATTGATTATAAATAAAGCAAAACAGTGAATAAAAAACAAAAAAGGCGGTGTATTAAGTGAATATTACAGACGTAAGACTTAGAAGGATAGAGACAGAAGGTAAGTTAAGAGCTTATGTATCAATTACTTTTGATGATTCTTTTGTTGTACATGATTTACGTGTAATTGATGGCAATAAAGGTATGTTTGTAGCCATGCCAAGCAAGAGATTACCAAACGGAGATCATAAAGACATTGCTCATCCAATTAATACAGAAATTAGAGATATGATTCAGAAAGCAGTTTTAGAGGTTTATCACAAAGAAGTAGAAGAAACTTCTCAGGAAAAAGTAGAAACTCCGGCAGAGGAAACTGCTGAACAAATATAAATCTAACTAATTTATCCAATCATTTTCGGTTTGGGGCGTAGCCAAGTGGTAAGGCACGGGAATTTGGATCCCGCATTCGAAGGTTCGAACCCTTCCGCCCCAGCCATTTTACAGTTTTTTTGATAATAGAAACTTAGTAAAGTCAGGCTAAGAAGCCTGACTTGAATTTTTTATTTCACCGCGAAACCTTTCTGCGAAAAGATAAGTTATTCTTAATTGAATTAAAAAAACCGGCATATGAATAATTTCCCGGGATTGTTTGTAATTTTTATAAAATATGTTATGATATGTAAGCAAATAAAAAACCTGGTAAAGATATGATTATTTCTCAAGTTAGATAGTAAATCGGAGGTAAACTAATGGAAAATACTGCCGTGGTAATTATGGCAGGCGGTAAGGGAAAAAGGATGAAATCCAACTTACCAAAAGTCCTTCATAAAATTGCAGGTAAACCCATTTTAAATTACATAATTGAAACAATTAATAAACTCAAGCTGAAAAAAAGGATTATAATTACTGGTTACCAAGGTGATAAAATCAGAGAATTAATCGGTAGTAATATAGAATATGCTGAACAATCAGAACAATTGGGGACTGCCCACGCGGTTCTTCAGAGTAAAAAATTGTTAGAATTTTATAACGGCAATATATTGATACTCTCCGGGGATGTACCGTTTTTAACAGTCAATACATTGAAAAGATTTTTGAAATACCATCGGGAAAATAATTATACATGCAGTTTACTTTCTGCAATTCTAGAAAATCCCCAGGGTTATGGAAGAATTATAAGAAACAAAAATGGTGAAATAAGGGAAATTGTTGAACAAGCAGAATTGAATGAAAAAGAAAATGAAATAAATGAAGTCAATGCAGGCATTTATTGTTTTGAGAGAAATCTACTTTTTCGTATTTTAGAGAAAATTACTCCGAATAATAGGCAAAACGAATACTATTTGACTGATGCTATAAAAATTTTATTGGATGAAGGTGTAAAAATCGGAAATGTCCTTTTAGAAGATTATAGCGAGATGTTAGGAATCAATTCTCAGGCAGATTTAGCGAAAGCCTCAAGAAAAGTGAACCAAAAAATATTGCATCAGTTAATGTTCGAAGGAGTTACGATTGTTGATCCTGCAAGTACTTTTATTGAAGATGGTGTACAAATCAATCAAGATACAACCATTTATCCATTTACAATCATTGAAAAAAAATCAAAAATCGGACAAAATTGCATCATTGGACCATATTCTCATATAATTAATGCAAAGATAGGAAATCGTGTAAAAATATGGTCATCAGTCATTGAAGAGAGCGAGATTGAAGACGATGTAAAGATTGGTCCTTATTCTCATCTACGTCCTGGAACTATGGTGAGGAAGAAAGCAAAAATAGGAAATTTTGTTGAAGTAAAGAAAAGTATTATTGGAGAGGG
>CBFCZX010000058.1:0-8681 GCA_965602765.1 uncultured Atribacterota bacterium
TTATTAAATCATTTCAATTTTATTGAGAAAAAATCCTTTTTTTGTTCTTGATATTACTACATTGAAGTTTTTTAACAAAGGAAATGACAATATTACAAAATATTAAAATAAATTTAAGGTAATTAAAATTAAAAGTATTTTTAAAAAGGAACTGAGATAAAAAAATATTTGACTGCACAGAGCTTATCATATAATATGTAAAAAAATACCCTTTAAATTAGCTCCGCGAAGCTAATAAGGGAATAAATAATGAAAATTTATATCCTCTTATTAGCGATTTTGTTAATAAGAGTTTTTTTATATGTGATTGAGGTGAATCTTTTATATTTAAGAGTAACTTCCTTGCGAGTAAAAACCGGCAAATAAAAAATAATTGAATGACTGCTTTAAAAAATCAAGTGATATTGAAAAATTATTAAATACTATTAATTTGAGCTAAAAAGAAAGGATTTTTAAAAATGACAATACATGAAAAAATAAATATTATGGGTGAAAATGAAATCAAAAGGGCATTGATTCGAATTGCTCATGAGATTGTTGAAAAAAATAAAGGCGTGGCCAATTTAGCTCTTATTGGTATAAGATCACGCGGAGTTTTTTTAGCTAAGCGCTTGGCTCAAGAGATTTATAAGATTGAAAAAAAAGAAATACCCGTGGGAGTATTAGACATTACTCTATATCGGGATGACTTATCGACCGTTATTCAAAAACCTCTGATTATCAATACTGAAATATCTTTTGAAATCACATCTACAAAGATTGTTCTCGTTGATGATGTACTGTATACCGGTAGGACAATAAGAGCTGCCATGGATGCGGTAATCGATTTGGGTAGACCTGAAATAATTCAATTGGCGGTTCTGATTGACAGAGGACATAGGGAGTTTCCAATCCGTGCAGATTATATAGGGAAAAATCTACCTACCTCCAAAAAAGAAAAAGTGAAAGTCAGGTTAAAAGAAAAAGATGGTAAAGATCAAGTCGCTATATTAAAAGATGAATAGCCTTTTAATTTCATTATATAAAGAATAAAAAAAGAAAAAAAGTTAGTTTTAAAAGTCATTGTCTGCATAATAGAACGGGTGAATGAACTTGCCTATTTGATTTTTTAATGCGAATTAGAAGAGGGGGAATTTATATGGAACAGACAAAAAATATTTTAAGAACGAAAACGAAAATTGTCTTAAATAAAGAAATTGCTCCTAATATTTACTTGATGGGTTTATTCGCTTCTCAAATCGCGAAAGAAGCTAAACCGGGACAATTTATTCATATAAAATGCAGTACTGGTGATAATCCTCTGCTTCGACGGCCTATAAGCATTCATAAAATTGAAAAAGATATGGGGAATATTTATATACTGTTTCAGGTAAAGGGACTTGGCACAAATAAGCTATCAAAAAGAAAGATAGGAGAATATCTAGATGTTATAGGACCCATTGGAAAGGGCTTTCGGACTTTTTCTCAAAGTCAGAAGGTCATGATCATAGGAGGGGGAATGGGAATTGCTCCACTACTGGCCATAGCCGAAGACTGTGTAAAAAAAAGGAAAGAAGTAAAAGCACTGATTGGAGCAGCCAGTAAAAAAATGATTTTTGGGGAAAAACAATTTGTAAAAATCGGAGTAAAAACTCACATTGCCACTGAGGATGGAAGTTATCAACATAAAGGTGTGGTCACTGATTTAATCAAAGGAATCATCGTGAAATGGTTACCTGATCAAATCTTTGCCTGCGGCCCAAAAGAAATGCTAAAAATAATTGCAAAATTAGCAGAAAATGCAAGAATAAATTGTCAGGTTTCATTAGAAGAGAGAATGGGTTGCGGTATCGGTGCTTGTCTGGGATGTGTTTGTAAAATAAAAATATGTAAGGCTGAAGATTCTCAAATGATTAAAAATAATGAAAGTTTTACATATAAAAGAGTATGTGTAGATGGTCCGGTTTTTACAGCAAATGAGGTGATTTGGGATGATTAAAAGGCCAATTTTAGAGGTAAAAATAGGTAAGCTAAAAATGAAAAATCCCGTAATGACTGCTTCGGGAACCTTCGGTTACGGGGAGGAATTTGGTGCATTTTTTGATTTGAATAAATTGGGGGCTATGACTTTAAAAGGAGTTACTTTAAATCCGAAAAAAGGCAATCTACCTTCAAGAGTCATTGAAACATCATCCGGTATGCTGAATGCCATTGGCCTGCAGAATGTAGGTGTGGACATTTTAATAAAAGAAAAATTACCTCAATTGCAAAAATATAATACACCTGTCATTATCAATATATCCGGAGATACAATTGATGATTACATAAAAATAACAAGAAAATTGAATGAAGTTTCTGAAAATATAAAAATTGGAGGTTTGGAAATCAATATATCTTGTCCAAATGTAAAAAGAGGTGGAATGCTATGGGGGACAGACGCGAAACTGACTTATAAAGTAGTCAATCAAATTAGAAAAATATCCAAGCTTCCGCTTATTGCAAAATTATCTCCGAATGTGACAGATATCAAAGAAATTGCTCTTTCTGCAGAAGAAGCGGGAGCAGATGCTATTTCGCTGATTAATACGCTAGCAGGTATGGTAATAGACATCGATTCTTTGCGCCCAAAGTTAGCTAACATTCATGGTGGGTTATCAGGGCCAGCTATTAAACCTGTAGCTCTTTGGATGGTTTGGCAGGTATATCAATCCGTAAAAATTCCCATTATTGGGATTGGCGGTATTATGAGAGCAGAGGATGCTATTGAATTTATCATTGCAGGAGCTAAAGCGATTCAGGTTGGAACAGCAAATTTAGTGAATCCTCAAGCTTCAATCGAAATTATTGAAGGCATACAAAAATATCTCATTGATAAAAAAATAAATAATATCAATGAATTAATTGGAAGCATGATTGTATAAAAAATTTAAAGATGATAAGGAGAGATGAGAAAGTGAAGTTATCAGCACGAGAAAAATTAGTATTAGCCCTCGATGTAGATAATTTAGAATCAGCAACCAAACTGGTGGAGAAATTAAAAGATCATGTTGGGATTTTCAAAGTAGGAAGCCAATTGTTTACAGCTGAAGGTCCAAAAATTATTGAGATGATTAATGCATCCGGCAGTAAAGTTTTTCTAGATTTAAAATTTCATGATATTCCCAACACGGTGGCTCGAGCAGCAGAAGTAGCTACAAGATTAGGCGTATATATTTTTAATATCCATACCTCTGGGGGGTATGAATTGATGCGTGGTGCGGTTAAAGCAGCAAAAAGAACCAGTTTGGATTTGGGATGTAAAAAACCTATTATTTTAGGTGTTACAGTATTAACCAGTATTAATCAGGAAATCTTGGAAAAAGAGATGGGAATAAAAAGAAATTTGAGAGAACAGGTAGTTTTGTTAGCAAAATTAGCTCAAGAAGCCGGTTTGGATGGAGTTGTAGCTTCACCACAGGAAATAACAGAAATAAGACAGGCTTGCGGAGAAAATTTTTTAATTTTAACACCGGGAATTCGACCTGCTAATAGTGCAAAAAATGATCAAAAAAGAGTAATGACACCGAAAAAAGCTTTAAAACTTGGCGCTGATTTTTTAGTAGTAGGAAGACCAATAAGAGATGCTATCGATCCTGTTAAGGCTGCGAAAAAAATAATAAAAGAGATGGAGGATATTTAGGGAATGATCATAAACACCAAAGAAGTCATGAATAAATTCGAACAAGCCGGAGCCATACAAAAAGGACATTTTAAATTAACGTCCGGAGTCCATAGTGATACCTATATTCAATGTGCTCAGGTAATGCAGCATCCCGGTTTCATGCATAATCTGTGCAGTGAGTTGGGCAGAAAATTTAAAGGGGAAAATATTGATGTTATTATAGGACCGGCAATCGGAGGGATTATTATATCACATGTCATGGCTCAGGTTTTAGGACCATGGGTTAGAGCAATTTTTACCGAAAGAGAGAACGGAAAAATGACTCTCAGGCGCAGTTTTGAGATTCATCCCGGAGAAAGGGTATTGGTGGTAGAAGATGTAACGACAACAGGTGGCTCAGTTCGGGAAGTCATTGATATAGTAAGAGAACGGGGCGGAGAAGTAGTCGGTGTTGGAGTATTGATCGATCGAAGCGGAGGGCATGTGGAATTTGGTGTAAAAATGAAAAGTTTATTGACTTTAAATATAAAGTCTTTTCAGCCTGAAAATTGTCCATTATGTAAAAAAGAAATTCCTATAACAAAACCTGGAAGCCGTAATCTGTAGTTTGCAGTTAACTAAGAAGTGTCTTAAAACATGGGTACAAAACATTCAATAGATGGATTTAACTGAATATATTCCTTCTAATATTAATCGATTGAATTCATACTATTTTTGAAAGAATATGGTGCAAATCTTCTTCGGATACATTTCCTGGATTGTTTGCTAAATTACCGCCTTGGGATTCCTGGATGATTTTTGGAAAGTCAGATTCTTTAATTCGCCATAAACTTAGATTGTTTTCTATTCCAATATTTAAAAAAATGTGCTGCACTTTTTTTATGGCAGCAAAACCGGCTTTTGTATCAGACAAACCGTGAATATTCGCTCCCAGGGATTGAGCTATTTTTTTTTGTTTTTTTGCAGTAAGAGGAAGATTATTTTCCATGACAAGTGGCAGAAGTACTGCACAGGAAAGTCCATGAGGAATTTTATAATGTACGCCCAGTGGATGCGAAAGGGCGTGTGCTATTCCTAATCCGGAATTGGATAAGCAAATTCCACTTAAAAGAGCAGCCATAGACATACCGCTCCTTGCTTTTAGATTATTTCCCTCTTTGACACATTTAACAAGGTTTCTGCTGACAAGTTCTATTCCTTTCAAAGCAAGGATATCGGTAAAATACTGGCTTTTTCTTCCTAAATATGACTCTATGCATTGTGTTAAAGCATCTCCTCCGCATACAGC
Organism: uncultured Atribacterota bacterium; assembly: GCA_965602765.1. GTDB lineage: Bacteria > Atribacterota > Phoenicimicrobiia > Phoenicimicrobiales > Phoenicimicrobiaceae > JAYEGH01. The sequence continues at coordinate 4,929 of CBFCZX010000058.1, forward strand.
AGTTTCCTTTGGAGGGAGAGAAACTGTCAGTTCGGGATCTATCAGGGCAATTTCCGGAAAAAGTTTATTGTCTCTTATACTTTTTTTCAATCCTTTTTTCGTGTTTGTAATAACTGCATTTTTTGTAACTTCCGAGCCGGTACCTGAAGTAGTAGGGATAGCAATACAAGGAATGATTTTATGATGAAATTGTTTCTTCATTCCCTTAATCTCCTGATATTCTGCAACAGAACCTGGATGGGTGATCATGGCTGAGATAGCCTTACCAGCATCTAAAACACTGCCGCCGCCAATCGCAATAACCAAATTGCAATTTTCTTTTATTGCAATTTTTGTTCCATGGTCAACCATTTCTACTGACGGATCAGATAGAACGTTTTCATAGAATGTAAAATTCACTCCATGCATTTTAAGTGAATGAATTAATTTATCGAGAATTCCGGATTCTCTTATTGATTTTTTTCCAAGAACAATCAGAGCTTTATTTCCTAATTTTTCTGCTTCAACACCGACTTGCTTTAAACATCCCATGCCAAATATTATCTTGACTGGATTGTAGAAATTAAAATTTTTCTTCAATATTTACCCCCTATCCAAATTAAATATTCTTAAGTAGCTATTTGTTTTGCAAATAAATTCTCAGCATATTGATTGCCCGAAGTGAAGCTCTCAGACGGACTAGCTGTCGGCTTCTAAATAATTGATGTTTTTGGAAAATAGTATTTTTTCCGTCTGCTAAGGCCATATAAACCAATCCTACTTTTTTTTGTTCAGTTGCTCCTCCCGGTCCGGCGATACCGGTAATGCTTATTCCTATATCTGAATGGCAGCATTTTCGCACTCCCTCTGCCATAGAGCAGGCAACCTGGCTACTTACTTCACCATATTTTACAATCATATTTTCCGGAACTTTCAATAGGTCCTTTTTAATCGTTGAATGATAGCTGATGACACCGCCTTGAAAATAATTTGAGCTTCCGGGTATTCTCGTAATTAATTCTCCCAGCATACCACCGGTACAGGATTCAGCAACTGCAATGGTTAATTTCTTTGATCTCATTAAGCTGCCTATAACTTCTTCCAGGCTTTGTTTATCATAACCATAAACATAATTTCTTAACAGTGCTTTTAAGTCATTAACTGCATTTTCCAATAATGAATCAACTTTTTTTTCGGTGCATGCTTGGGCCATTACTTGAATCTGTATGTCTTCCGGATGAGCATAAATTCCAAAGGATAAATTGGATTTTTCTTTTATATAATGGCGAATAAGCTCATTGACGGAAGATTCTCCCAAACCTGTTATTTTTAAACTTTTTGATTTTTTTATCATGGAGGATGGAAATTTTTTTTGTAGGTATGGAGCAAGGTTTTCGACTAACAATTTTTTCATTTCTCGGGGGACTCCTGGAAGAGAACAAACAATACATTTATCTTTTTCCAGGATCATCGCCGGTGCGGTACCATATTTATTAATAATAATCTTTGAAGTTTCGGGAAGATAAGTTTGTTTTAAATTACTGGGAGAAAGTTTCATGTTTATTCTACTGAGGAAGTTTTTTAGACTTTTCTCAGCTTCCGGATATTTTATTAAATTAAGTTCCAAAGCCCGAGCAATGGTTTGATAGGTAATATCATCTTCCGTAGGCCCCAAACCGCCGGTAGTAATCACTAAATCCGAACGACTGACTGCCTTTTTCAGGAGAGAAAGGAGCAATTTATCATCATCACCAACTGCTGAGATGTGCTTTACGTCAATGTTTAGTTTTGTTAATTTTTGTGCAATATAATTTGCATTTGTATCAATAATCTGGCCTCGTAGAATCTCACTTCCAATGCTTATAATTTCTGCTTTCATCAAGGTGACTTCCTTTCATTATATTTATACAGATATCATATATTTTATTTATTTAATAATCAACTTTATAATTATCTAAGAGCAATTATTGAGAAACTTGACATAGTATCAAAAAGAAAAAAAATATTTGAAAAATTTAAAATAAACTGTTGAAAAAAATAAAGTAAAGGTTTATAATCCATCTGTTAATTCGAATTTATGATAAAGGAAAAATGAAAGTGGAAAATGCAATGAATTTAATTTGTCAAATTATGAGCTCGAATATTTACTTAGGGGCAGGAATTATTCTTCTTTCAAGAGTAGTGGATGTAAGCATGGGTACTTTTCGAGTGCAGATGATTGTACAAAGAAAAAAACTTATTGCCGGAATTCTTGGTTTTTTTGAAGTATTAATTTTTATCATTATTGTAAGCAAGGTAATCCAGGATATCGGGAATTGGGCTAATGTCATTGCTTATTGTGGAGGATTTGCATTAGGTAATATAGTTGGTATATATATTTCTGAAAAAATTAGCAAAGAAATAATTTCAATTGGTATTATTTCAAAGAAAAAATGGCAAAAAATCGAAGATTCACTAAGAGAAGAAGGATTTGGTGTAACTCGCTCAATAGGTTACGGCAAAGAAGGGGAAGTTCAAATACTTAAAATAATTTCTGATAGAAATTATTTTCCAAAAATTCGGGATATTTCTCTGGAGCATGATCGAAATGCTTTTATAACTTCATATCTTCTTTGTGGTAAAAATGGCGGCCAAGTGTACGGAATAAAGAATAAGATTTGAAATAAAGTATAATATGATTTTTTTCCATACGATTTATGAAATACGTTCTTTTAAATAAGGTAAGCTATTGATAATTACTCCAGAACGCCTTTAGATGTCTGGGTTTGTCAATATCCAGAGAGATTTCAGGTGAAGATAGAATAGCTTTTCCTTTATATCCCCCCAATAAAATCGATACTCTTTTTTCTAAATCTTGAATGGTTAAATATTTTCTTAAATATTTTGAAGCGATTTGCGTGCCTAACAAACGTGCCATTTTTAAAGGATGTTTTCTAAAATGTATAAAATCCTTGATAAGATCGCCATATTTATAAATAATTTTTGGATTTATTAAAAGAATATTTCCACCGGTAAAAGATCCATTGACAAAATTCGCATAAGTTCTTCGCAAATCTAATGATGGATAAAATTCCAAATAGTCTTTTTTACTGACTATCGGGTAATAGATATCAAATCCAGGAGTTTTTTGGCATTTTTCAATGAAATTTTCAATATGCCTTTCGGAGACTAATGGAATATCGCAAGTTGAAATCATAACTATGGAATCTTCTTTTAGATAGGAAAGGCCGATTTTTACGGTTTCATAGATCGTCTGTCCTTCTGAGACGGTTAGACTGCTTTTTTTTTCTAGTAGTTGGCGAACTTTTGGTGGTCCGGCTACGATAATTTTATTGATATATTTTGCTTTTTGAAAAGATTCAATGACATGGAGAATCATAGGCTTATTTTCCGGGCCAATTTTAATTAAGGCTTTACTTTCTTCCCCACTAAACCTTCTCATGCTCGTTTTTGTTTTACCTCCCCCGAGAAGTAAAACATTGATTTTTTCTATCACTTTTATTTCCTATCTATTTCATTTATAATTTATTAAAGCTAAATTTAACAATCACGTAAAAATGTTCATAGTTGATATCATTTGTTATAACTGATATATTAACATACTTAATTTTATCATAATGTTTAAATATATGCAGAATATTAATAAGTGAAATAAATTTTAATATAAAAAATACAATTTAATATAATAATATATTAAAAACTAATATCAATTCTTTCGATAAATTCATTTTAATTATATAATAAATATGTCTGTAAGACAAAGGAGGGATAGCA
>CBFCZX010000059.1:0-8647 GCA_965602765.1 uncultured Atribacterota bacterium
ACCGTTGCCTCACCCTGGGCATCTTTTCCTCGGGTGATTGCCCGGATATTATAATCAACCAATACCACTTTTGTGCCGGTAATCCTTTCGATGGCCTTAAATCCTGCATCTACCGGTCCGTCACCACAAGCAGCATCTTCTAAATGTTTATCCTTATAAATCAATCTAACCGTTGCGGTTGGTAAAGTACTATTTCCGGTATTTATATGGAAATAATCCAGTTTATAAAGTTCCGGATATTGCTCGGTTATTTCCTCAGAAACAATAGCTTCTAAATCCTCAACAAATATCTCTTTTTTTGTATCCGCTAATTTTTTAAAACTTTTAAAGGCCTGATTTAAATGTTCCTTATCCAATGAATAACCCATCTTCTCCAATCTATCCTGGAAGGCATGACGCCCGGAATGTTTTCCTAAAACCAATTCATTACTATCCAGTCCAACTGACTGAGGTGTCATAATCTCATAGGTTGTACGTTCTTTTAATATTCCTGCTTGATGTATTCCGGCTTCATGGGAAAACGCATTCTTTCCGACAATGGCTTTATTGGGTTGAATCACAAAACCGGTTAATCGACTAACTAATTTGCTGGTAAAATAAATCTGTTTAGTATTAATATTAGTGTATCTATTGTAAATATCTTCCCGGGTTTTTAGAGCCATAACAATTTCCTCTAAAGATGCATTACCTGCTCTTTCCCCAATACCATTAATGGTACACTCAACCTGTAGCGCACCATTTTTTACCGCTTCCAAAGAATTTGCCACAGCAAGTCCCAAATCATTATGACAATGGACACTAATTATAGCTTTGTCAATATTTGGGACATTTTCCATAATATCTTTAATCAATTTTCCAAATTCTTCCGGTTGTGCATAACCAACTGTATCCGGAATGTTAATGATGGTAGCACCGGCTTTAATTGTTTCTTCACAAATTTCATAGAGAAAATTATTTTCGCTTCTAGTTGCATCTTCTGCGGAAAATTCTACCTCCGGACAAAGATTTCGAGCATGTTTCACTGCTTCAATGGCTTGTTTTAAAACTTCTTCAGGTGATAGTTGCAATTTATATTGCATATGAATAGGCGAAGTAGCTATAAATGTATGTATTCTTGGCCTATCGGAATATTTTACTGCTTCCCACGCCCGGTCTATGTCTTTTTTTACCGCTCGAGCTAAACCGGCAATAACACAGCCCTTTACAGCTTTAGCGACTTCTTTCACTCCTTCAAAATCACCCGGAGAAGCAATAGGGAAACCTGCTTCTATGACATCTACCTTCAAACTTTCCAATCGTTTTGCTATCTCTACCTTTTCTTTGGTATTGAGGGATGCTCCTGGACATTGCTCTCCGTCTCGAAGCGTTGTATCAAATATTATTATATTTTTTTTCATATTTACCTATATGCTCCCTTCTAAAATTTCAATCCATATCATAAGCAATATAATTGTTAAGACAAATTTCTTAATCCTTGATCCATGACATCATGCCACGTAATTCTTTTCCCACTTTTTCAATTAAAAAATTGGATTCCTTGTTTCGCATCGCTTTAAAGTGGGGTCTTCCTATTTGATTTTCGATGAGCCAGTCTTTTGCAAATTCACCATTTTGAATTTCGTTTAAGATGTTCTTCATTTCTTTCCTGGTATTATCATTAATTATTCTTTTTCCTGATTTTAAATCTCCGTATTCAGCAGTATTACTAACACAGTCTCTCATATAGGTAATACCACCCTTATATATTAGATCAACAATCAATTTTAATTCATGTAAGCATTCAAAATAAGCTATTTCAGGCTGGTACCCAGCATCTACCAAAGTTTCGTATCCGGCTTGTATGAGAGCGGTTACTCCACCGCAAAGAACGGCTTGTTCCCCAAAAAGATCTGTTTCTGTCTCTTCTTTAAAAGAAGTCTCTATTACTCCGGCACGAGTCCCGCCGATTGCCCAAGAATATGCTAAGGCAATTCCCTTGGCTTTTTCGGAATAGTCCTGAAATACAGCAATTAAATTAGGGACGCCTTTCCCTTCGATGTACACTTCTCTTAGCATCTGACCGGGGCTTTTAGGCGCAACCATTATGACATCTACATTTTTAGGTGGAACAATCTGGCCGAAATGTATGCTAAAACCATGGGAAAACATCAGGACATTTCCCGGTTGTAAATTATCTTTAATTCCATCCTCGTAATAAACACGGCTTTGAACTTCATCAGGAATTAAGATTTGAATGATATCTGCTTTTTTGGCTGCTTCTGCGACATTTTCAACCTTCAGTCCGTCTTTTTTTGCTAATTCAATTGATTTACTGCCTTCGTATAATCCTACGATGACATCAATTCCGCTGTCATGTAAATTGAGTGCTTGAGCTCTTCCCTGGCTTCCATATCCGATGACAGCTACCGTCTTTCCTTTTAAATAATCCTTGTTTACGTCCTTTTCATAATAAATCTTAGCCATTTTTTACCTCCATAAATTTTTTATCTTATATTTTTATAATAAATTCAATAAAAGAAATAATAATTTTCTAATTTTTTACTAATCGAACCGTGCTGGTCCCTCTGGATATCGCTATTTTGCCTGTTCTTACAACCTCTTCTAATCCAAAGGATTTTAATAATTCAATAAGGGCATTAATTTTTTCCTCTGTCCCGGTCGTTTCAATCGTAATAATCTTACTGTTCACATCAACCACTTTCGCTCTGAAAATATCAACTGTCTGTATTATTTCTGAACGAATCACCAGAGAGGCTGTTTTTACCTTAATCAATGCAAGTTCTCTTTCTACAGATTGATAGGGACTGATATCCTTTACCCTAATGGTATCAATGAGTTTATTTAACTGTTTAATGATTTGCTCCAAAGCCCTTTCATCTCCTTCGACCACTATGGTCATTCTAGAAATGTCTGCCTCGCTGGTATGCCCAACCGCCATGCTCTCTATATTAAAACCACGACGATTAAACAAACTTGCCACCCTGGTTAGTACCCCCGGATGGTCTTTTACTAAAACTGCTATCGTATGTCTCATTATTCATCAACTCCTAACATATCCGTAATAGGTGCGCCAGGTGCCACCATTGGAAAAACATTTTCTTCTTTGGGGATAAGACAATCAATCAAGATAAAGTTTTTTGAAGAGAAGGCTTTTTCTAAAGCGGAATTCAATTCACTTTTATTAGTTACCCTTATTCCTGTTCCACCATATGCTTCAACTAATTTTACAAAATCAGGATTTCCGTTTAAGGTAGTTTTTGCGTATCTTTTATCATAAAACAATTCCTGCCATTGCCTTACCATTCCCAGATAGCCATTGTCCATCAGAACCAATGTTATCGCGAGATTGTTCTTTAAAGCAGTTGCAATTTCCTGAATATTCATCTGAAAACTCCCGTCACCGGAAATGCAAACAACTTTTTTCTTAGGAGAACCCACTTTTACACCAATGGCAGCAGGTAATCCAAAACCCATGGTTCCTAAACCACCAGACGAAATAAAGGAACGGGGTTGGGTATATTGGTAATATTGGGCAGCCCACATTTGATGCTGGCCAACACTTGTCACTATTATTGCATCCCCTTTGGTTATTTCGTAGATTTTTTCTATGATAAATTGTGGCTTTAATTCATCGTTTTTTTTATTATATTTCAATGGATATTTATTTTTTAACTCTTTGATGGTTGCCAGCCATTCTTTTTCTATTTTTTTATCGACATATCCATTCAGTTTCTGTAAGATCTTTTTCACATCACCGACAATCGGTATATCTACCAGAACATTTTTTCCGATTTCGGCAGGATCGATGTCGATATGAATCACTTTTGCTTTTAAAGCGAAATCGGTTAATTTTCCCGTAACACGGTCATCAAACCGTGTACCAAGAGCTATAATTACATCGGCATTTTGCATGGTGGAATTTGCATAGAATGTACCATGCATTCCCAGCATTCCCAAAGACAAGAAATGGTTTTCCGGAAAGCTTCCTAGTCCCATTAAGGTTGTCGTCACCGGAATATTTGCTTTAAATGCTAATTCTTGCAATTCCTTTGAAGCATTTGAACTTATGACTCCTCCGCCGGCATAAATGACCGGTTTTTTTGCTTTTTGTATTTCTAGTGCAGCATTTTTTATCTGCTTATCATTTCCTTTAACGGATGGTTGGTATCCTAAAAATTTGTCTTTTTTCGGATACTCAAAATCTGCATAAGCCACTTGAACGTCTTTGGGAAAATCAATCAATACCGGACCCGGTCTTCCTGTACGGGCTATATGAAATGCTTCTTTGATAATCGAAGCCAAATCATTGACATCCCTTACGATATAATTATTTTTAGTAATAGGTATAGTGATTCCGCAAATATCCACTTCTTGAAAACCGTCAGTACCGATTAGCTGTGTGGGAACCTGCCCGGTAAAAGCAACTATAGGAATTGAATCTAAATGAGCATTCGCTAAACCGGTTACCAGGTTAGTTGCACCTGGTCCCGAAGTGGCTATACAGACACCTACCTTACCGGTAACGCGAGCATAGCCGTCTGCAGCATGTGCGGCTCCCTGCTCATGTTTGGTTAAAATGTTTTTAAAAGAAGCAGTTCTATGCATGGCATCATATAAAGGCATAATTGTGCCGCCGGGAATCCCGAACACTACCTGTACACCTTCCTTCTCCATGCATTTCACTGCGATTTCCGCTCCACTTAATTTCATAGCATTGCCCTCCTTATTACTAAAATTTAATTAATTTTACTCTTTTTGTTTATTGCGCAATATTTTTATATATAGAAAGACCCCAGCGGATAGGTTCATTTTGTTGCTTAACAAAAGGGACCTATCCGCTGGGGTCTTTTATACCCACGGTGTAATATTAATATTTTTGTATTAATATCTTATGTCACTTGGTCCAGACTTTAGAATTCTATTATTCTAAACGGAACCCTAGACATACTCCCGAAAAAATAAAAACTTCCGTCTTTATCTTTGTTTATTGTTTAAGATAGGGACGAAAGTATTTTCGTGGTACCACCCTAATTCGACGAAGAGTAAAATCTTCATCCTCATTAGATATTATAACGCAACCGGCGCCACAGGCTACTTGAATATTTCACCCATGAAATAAGAAGGTGAGATTTTCGATATTTTCTTGTAACCAATTTACACCACCCATTGGCTCTCTGTACCAACAAAAATACCTACTTGTTCTTCTTGTAATTTATCCTTTTTAAGTTTAAAAGTAATGATACAGTAAAATGTGAAATATGTCAAGTTTTAGAGTGAAATATTTTTTTTGTTTTTCGGGAAAATAAAAACGCAAAGAGAAGTTATTGCAATGCTTTTTCTAAAAATAGCTAAAAAATTCTTTCTTTTCAGTTATCTTTTCAAGGAGATAATTAAAAGCCTGAAAAATAGTGCATTTATTAGAGTGCATTTTTTTTCAGGCTTATATTATAAATTTAATTTCAGATTATTGTCGTGCAATCAGCAATTTAATATTTTCACACCCTTTATTCAGATAATTTATGGATAAAAATACCGCTTCTCAATTTTGGCTCAAACCAGGTAGACTTTGGAGGCATGACTTCTTTAGCATCAGCTACTGCCATCAAATCTTCCATGGAGGTCGGGAAAAGGGAAAAGGCGACTTTTGCACCATTGTCTACTTTTTTTTCTAATTCCTGTAATCCCCTGATTCCACCAATGAATTCAATCCTTTTATCTGTTCTAGGGTCTTTAATACCTAAGATCGGTGAAAGAAGATTGTATTGGAGTATAGATACATCCAATCTTCCAACAACATCCTGTTCATTATAAGCATCGGATTTTGCTGTTAATTTGTACCATTTATGGTCAAGATACATACCGAAAGTATGTTTTGTGTTTGGCTTATAAGGATTTTGCCCGTCACAAGTTTCAACTTTAAATTTTTCTGAAATCTTATCCATAAATTCTTCAACTGAATTGCTCAGTAAATCTGCTACTACCCGATTATAATCCATAATATAAAGTTCATTATCAGGAAAAAGTACGGATAAAAAATAATTAAATTCTTCTTCTCCGGAAAAAAACTTATTCTGTTCTCTTCTTTTTAAACCTACTTTAACACCTGATGCTGCCCGATGATGTCCATCGGCTATGTAAAGATAATCAATTTCTGCAAAAGCTTTTACCAATTGATCAATGACTGATTCATCATCAATCATCCAACATGTATGCGTAATACCATCTTCAGAAATAAAATCATAGACAGCCTTTTCTTTTTCAATCCAATGTACAATCAATTTTTTAACTTCTTCATTCGCCCTATAAGCAAGAAAAATAGGACCGGTATTGGCATCAGTCGTATTCACATGGTTTATTCTATCCTGCTCTTTATCTTTACGGGTATTTTCATGCTTTTTTATTACGCCGCTCAAATAATCATCAATCGATGTACATATCACCAAACCGGTTTGCATTCTCCCATTCATAATTTGTCGATAAATATATATTTTTTCCTTTTCATCCTGGATATATATCTTTTCGTTTACCATCTTATCCAAATTTTCTCTGGCTTTTTGGTATACTTTTTCATCATACGGATTAGTGCTTGCTTCCAAATCAATTTCCGATTTTCCTATATGCAGAAAAGACTTTGGATTGTTCTTCGCCATTTGGAAAGCCTCTTCCCTGTTTAATACATCATACGGAGGAGAAGCTACTTGTGTCACTAACTCAGCTCTTGGCCGTAAAGCTTTAAATGGTTTTATGATTGCCAATTTATAGACTCCCTTCTAAAAATTTTCTTTAATGATTGTGATAATTTCTTGACCAATTCTTTTTTGCGCTTCTTTGGTTGATGCTCCAATATGCGGTGTTGCAGAAACCTTTTCATGTCTCACTAATTCCAGGTTGCAAGTTGGTTCTTCACAATAGACATCAATCCCTGCACCGGCGACTTTTCCGGAGTTCAATGCATCTAATAATGCCTTTTCATCAACTACTCCGCCACGAGCGCAGTTTATGAGACAAACGCCATCTTTCATTTTTGCTAATTTTTCTTTGTCTATAAGGGGTGAATCATCCTTGTTCCTTGGCACATGCAAAGAAATAAAATCTGATTCTTCTATAAGCTTATCAAAAGAAACATATTCATAACCCGAAAAATCTTTATTCACGCCTAGTATATCGGTATAGAGAATATTCATGCCTAAAGCTTGTGCTTTTTTTGCTAAAACCTGTCCAATGCGACCGAAACCGACAATTCCTAAGGTTTTTCCTTCAAGTTCTATGCCTTTGTATTGTTTTTTATGCCATTTCCCTTCTCTCATGCTAACATTAGCAATGCCGACAAATCGTGCCAGCGAAAACATGTGTCCCAAAACCAATTCTGCCACTGATTGGCTACTTGCTTTGGGGGTATTTCTAACTTTAATTCCCTTTGATTCTGCATAGGCAACATCAATGTTATCAACACCGACTCCGCCACGGATTATTAATTTTAACTTCCCTGTTTCCAGAGCAGAATCAATGATTTCTTTCCTTACTTTTGTTGCCGAACGTACGATGATGGCATCAAATTCCTGCATTTTTTCTTTTAATTCTTCCGGATTAAAAAACTGTTCCGTAACATCATAACCCAACTCTTTTAAGGATTTTACGGCTCCTTTATCCATGCCGTCCGTTACTAATATTTTAACCAATTTATTCTCCTTTTATAATTCTAAAATATCATCTATATTAGAAAGAAGCTCTTTCATGTCATCCAGAGTAAGTTCTGCCATATGAGCAATTCTGAAGGTTTTTTGCTTTAATTTTCCATAACCGTTAGAAATGGAAAAGCCTCTTTCTCCTAAAGCTTTATTGAGTCCGGCTACATCGATGTCCAGTGTATTCTTTACACAAGTTACCGTATTTGAGGCATATTGTTCTTTTGCATATAAAGCAAAATGCTTCTTTGCCCAGGTTCTTACATAATCAGCCATTTCGGTATGACGGGCAAAACGATTTTCAAAGCCTTCCTCCAACATCTTATCCAACTGGTAGTCCAGCGCAAACATATGGGAAAGAGTCGGTGTTGAAGGATATTGATAATCCTTCTTTTGAATGCAGTTGTAGATCTGCAAAAGGTCGAAATAGGTTCCCCTGAACTCAACCTGCTTAGCTGCTTCCAGCGCCTTTTCAGAAAATGAACAAAGAGAAAGTCCCGGGGGTAAGCCAAGACATTTTTGACTGGAAGCAATACAGATATCGACTCCCCATTTATCCACTTCTATTTTAGCTCCTCCTAATGAACTGACAGTATCCAGGCAAAAAACGACTTCAGGATATTTTTTCATCACCAGGCTAATTTCTTCTAATGGGTTCATAACTCCAGTTGAAGTTTCATTATGAGTGACGGTTACTAAATCATATTTTCCGGTAGACAAAGCTACGTCTACTTCCTCGGAAAAATTAGGATTTCCCCATTCGGCTTCAAATTTATCAGCAGGAATATTGCTATCTTCCGCCATTTTGAACCATCGATTTCCGAAATTTCCGCATGAAAAAACGGCCGCTCTCTTACGCGTGCAGGAGCGAACGGCTCCTTCCATCAAGCCACTTCCAGATGAAGTTGAAAGTAATATTTCGCTTTCAGTATACATTAATTGTCTTAATTTTTCACTAATAC
>CBFCZX010000060.1:0-8576 GCA_965602765.1 uncultured Atribacterota bacterium
TGAAAAAATTTGCATCATTTTAAATAATTTTAAAATAAGTTATTTATTTAAAAAATTAATATAATTGATTAACCCACTCTCCAAAATTTCTCTATTGAAATATTGCTATCAATATTTGAAAAAGGACACGCGCTAATACATTTAGAGCAATCACTGTTGTTTTCCGTCCAAAATTCAAAACATTTTTCCGGATTTATATAATATTTTTTTACGCCTGAATTATTAGAAATGGTTTCTCCTTTATAAACAGGTTCATTTTCAAACGAAATTGCATTATTTGCACATGCTTCAGCGCATAAAAAACATCCTTTGCAAAAATTAGATAGTTTTGCTATAAATTGAGAGTTCGGTTTATCCGGTAATAAAGGTAAATCTGTAAATATTTTACAAATTCTAATATTGGAGCCGTATTCCGGTGAAACAAGTAAGCCGTTTCTTCCCAAAGCTCCTATACCTGCATCAATCGCCAAAGGAATGCTAAGTGCTGTATCATTTCCACATTGAATAGCTTTATATCCTAAATTTCGTACAAATTCTCCCACACAGGAAATAACAAATGCCATTTTGGAATATCCTAATCCGGTTGCGGCACACGCAGGTAGAGCGGGAGTAACTGACAAGCCAACTGGGTCCATTTCTATGGCGATCACAATAGCTATATTGATTCCTATAGGAAGGCTTATGGGATATGAACCCATAAATTTACCATTAGATCTTTTTCCAATAGTTTTGTAGATCCACTTATCATTAACTTTAGTGACTCCTACTAATGAAGCACCATAAAATTTTGCTACTTTTTTTACCCGATCCGTAAAATTTTTTAAATCAGTAATTTTATATTTTTTTTCCCTTAGCTTGTATCCATACCAATCTTCATCATAGGAAACATCACCGTCCCATGAAAAAGCGAAGGGAAATCGATTGTAAACCGCCCAGGACGCTTTTGAAAATGCATAATCAAAATGAGAAAAACCTTCCATTGCTTCTTTTATGTGCTTCATCATCTTTTTTGAAAAATCATGCTTGTATGTATTTAAGGTTTTATCCCAAAGATATCGGCAAAACATATCATTTCTCTGCTCAAACCTCTGGTAGGCATCATGGTCAATATCATAATGTAGTGCATTCATTAATTTATATTTCCTTTGCTATATATATGAAAAAGATAGATAATTTAATGGATATTTTCTTTTTATACCCATTCAGAAACAAAACTTTTAAGATGTTTATTCTGGTTAAGTTGAATTAAGCAATAACCAATTTCTTCACTATAAGATAACAAACTATAAGAAGCGGTGTCTAAATGTATTCTCCAAAAATATGGAGGAGAAATATTTAAACATGCGGCTATGAGTGGTTTTAGAACGGCTCTATGAGAAACAACCACAAATGTTTTTCCCTTGTTTTCTTTAACTAATTTATCGAGACATTCTTTTGCTCTTTTTTGTACACTGTTAAGATTTTCCATTCCTTCGATTCTTAGCAACTCAGGATTGCTTACCCAAAGTTTCCATTCTTTTGGATATTCCGATGCTATCCTGTCTTTTTTTAATCCTTCCCAGCTTCCCAGTTCAATGTTATTAAAATTTTGCTCTATTTTTACTTTGACACTCTTTTTTTTCCCAATTGCTTCCGCCGTTTGTTTGGCACGTTCAAGTGGACTAGTATAAATCTTGCGCACTAAAAAATCTTGAAGTGCCTGACTTAAATCCTGGGCCTGGATCATCCCTCTTTGATTTAAGGGAAAATCTGCCCTTCCTCTAAATAATCCTTTTATATTACCTTCGCATTCACCATGTCTTACGAATATAATTAACGTTCCTTTAAAATTTTTATACATGCTGCCCTCCATTTCCAGGTAAATAATACTGCCATTTTTATGATTTCCCCTTCCATTCCTTATAAAATTCTTTTAAATATAAGTTTAAAAAACGGTGTCGTTTTTTTGCGATTTTTTTGCCTAATTTTGTATACATCAATTCCTTGATTTTTAGCAATTTCTCGTAAAAATGGTTAATGGAAGGAGCGTCAGTTTTTTTATATTCTTCTTGTGTAATGTTTTTCATTGGTTTAATTTTTGGATTATATATCTGCCTTTTATAGAATCCTCCGTAAGTAAAAGCTCTGGCAATCCCAATTGCTCCTATTGCGTCAAGGCGATCAGCATCACAAACTGCCATAAACTCTTTGCTTGGAAAGTTTGGAGAATTTTGTTTTTTTCGATTACCTGACTCCGGCAAAGTGTTTTTGTAGGATATATTCGAAATAACTGTTAGTATTTTATCTGCAAGCTCTTCTGTAACCTTAAGAGAGGAGAGCCATTTTTTCACAAATAATACACCGGCTTCCTCATCGCCTCCGAAAAACTTATAGTCACCAACATCATGCAGGAGTGCAGCCATATCTACAATGAATAAATCTGCGCTTTCGGATATGGCAATCTTTTTTGCTAAAACTCTTACTCGATGAGTATGCCACCAGTCATGTCCGGTATAATCCTCAAGAAATACTTTTTTTACAAAATCTTCTGTTTTTTTTATTAACTTTTCTTTTTTTAACATTTCTTATTCGATATTATCAGTTTTTCTTTGAAAAAACAAAGCTCCTTCTAATAAAAATAATTATGAAATCGACAGTATTGAAACCGATTTAACCTCTTACCAGACATCACTATGAATGATTTCATAAATGGCTATACTGATGGCTTTTGGGTGAAAAAATACATTATGACGCACGAATATTATCATTCGCCTATACATAACGGCACCATAAAATCTGATCGATTTTATAATAATAGCGCATCGGAAGAAAAAGCTGCCAGGGAATCAGAAGTTGAAAGTAATATCCAATTTGATCCCTAAATAGCAAATATATTTCTGCAAATATTAAAAAGAAGTAAAAGAGCAACCATTTTTCAAATTAGTATAATTTATAGCAGGGCGGTGCTAAAGTACCTTTCTGCCCTATCCGGAAGGACAGTAACCACACGATTTTTACCATTATCTACATGCAAAGCAGCAAATACATTCGCTCCTGAGGAGGTACCCACCAATAAACCTTCTTTTTGGGAAAGCTGACGTGTTGTTTGTATTGCTTCTTCGTCCGTAACTGTAAAGACCATATCCACAAGATTAATGTCCAACACATCAGGTACAAAACCATCTCCTATTCCTTGAATTTGATGTAATCCAGGTTCACGATGCAATAATGCAGACGAATTTTTCGGTTCAACTGCTACAACTTTTATATTGGGATTTTTTTCTTTTAAGAATTTTCCTATTCCCTGAAGTGTTCCTCCGCTCCCTACTCCTGCTACTAAAACATCCACTTTTTCCTTCATATCTTTCCAAATACTTGGTGCAATTTGTTGATAGTGTACTTCGGGATTATGCGGATTGATAAATTGATCTGCAATGAAATATTTATTTGGCTTAGAAGCAGTCATCTCACGCATTTTTCTAATCGAACCTGGAAGGCTTTCATCTGCGGGAGTAAAAACAATTTTCCCTCCAAAAGCCAGAATAATTTTTTTTCTCTCCTCACTCATATTTTCCGGCATTACACAAATCACTTTATAGCCTTTTTGCACCCCTACTAAAGTTAAACCGATACCGGTATTTCCTGAGGTCGCCTCTATTATTGTCATTCCGGATTTAAGCTTTCCCTCTTTTTCAGCTTCTTCAATAATATGTTTGGCAACTCTGTCTTTAATGCTTCCTCCCGGATTAAGAAACTCAGCTTTCACATAAACATTCCCTGAAGATATTTTTTTTAATTGAATTAACGGAGTATTCCCTATTATTTCTAAAACTGAATTTACAATCATTAGTCAAGCCTCCTTGAAACATGTTTTTTGCTAAATGATTCATTCAAAATCATGAATATTATTAAAATAAAACTCCTTAGCAAGACATTATAATAGAAAAAAACAACTTAATCAATAGATAAATTCAGTTGTTAAAGAGAAAACTTTTATTCCATTGGAATCTCTGTCTTTAAATTATCCTTTTTTTCTTTTTTTATTTCGCTTCTAACTTGAAGGTTTTCTTCCAATTCATTGATTTTCCTTTTTTGGTTTAAAATCAGCTTCATATTCTTTATTTTTGACGGTACTGAAACCATTAAACTCATCAATACCCCTAAGGCTATCGCTATTAAAAGTACAAGAGCTAAAGAACTTTCAAATTTCCAGGTTAAAAAACTAACCGTAATTGGAATAGCATTTTGAAGGGCAAAAATAACTGCCAGTATTGCAACAACGATAGCAATTATCAACCATAACTGCATATAATTCCTCTCCTTTCTTCTCAGGTAAATATTATTATTAAATATATTCATTAAAAGAATATATTCTGATAATCTAATAATTATCATTACTCATGTATTATATTATCAATATAAAACCCTGTTGAAATGAACAGGTATACTGCTTGCTTTTTTATTAAAATACTATCAGGTAAATAATGATTGCCAATAAAGCCATTTAAATGGATTATGAGAAAATTTTATAAATATGACAATCATTTATTATTCAACATAATCCATTATTTTTTGTTTTCAGAATAGGTTTAATTGTGTATTTTAAATTCTCTACATCCATTTTTTCTTTTTAAACAAAATAAGCATTCCGATTCCAATCATCAACATAATTGCCATCACGATTGGATATCCCCAAAACCATTTTATTTCCGGCATAAATTTAAAGTTCATTCCATAAATACCCGTAATGAAAGTTAGGGGAATAAATATGGTAGCAATAATGGTTAACACTTTCATGATCTCATTCATCCGATTACTTGTACTAGAAAGATATAATTCGAGAACACCCGAAATAATTTCTCTTAAGGTTTCAACATTATCGATTACCTGTACAGTATGACCATAAACATCCCTCAAATAGTTTATAGTATTTTTATTTATCAACCCGGATTCACCTATTTGCATATTATTGATAACATCTCTTAAAGGCCATACTGATTTACGCAAATAAACTAAATCTCTTTTTAATCGATGCAATTGTCTTAAATTTATCGGATTTGGATGTCTAATCATTTTGTCCTCTAATTTTTCTATTTCCTCACCGATTTTTTCAATAGTTGCATAATAATTATCTACAACACTGTCAATCAAAGAATAAACAAGGTAATCGGTTCCGGCCTTTTTAATACATCCAATATTATTTCTAATTTTATCTCTAATGGGATCAAACACGTCACCTTCTTTTTCCTGAAATGAAATGACATAATTTTTCCCGAAAATAACACTTACCTGCTCTATTTTAGTTGTGTTTTTATCTTTATCATAATAGAGCATTTTAAACACGATAAACAGCGAACTACCAAAATCTTTTATTTTCGGTCGCTGTTTTGTATCGGCAATATCTTCTAAAATAAGCGGATGTAAATTAAAATTCTTTCCAATCTCTTTTATTAGCTTACTATTTTTTACGCTATTCACATTAATCCAGGTTACTGTTTGTGAATCTTTATATGACAATAGCTCTTCAGCGGATTCAATTTCCCTTTCCTCTATTTGTTTCTTGTCGTAATCAATAAGATTGATTCTAATGTTTTCCTTGCAGCTTATTTTTTCTTGATGGATTTCTAAAGATGTTTCCTTTTTTTTAATATTTTTTTTCAAATATTTACTCATTTTTTACCTCGATTTATCATATTTAAAAGACTTTGGCGCTGAAAATTGAGCCTTTGTTGAATATTATATATATACTCTCAATGAATTTATTCCTCTTATTCGGTTTTAGGTTTATTTCCAGTCATATGATGAAATAATTAAAATTGTATCAACTTTTGAATGATGAAAATGATATTTTATAAAATCAGAAATGAGATAAATTTTAAAGTTACAATTACGAAAATATTTTCTTTATCGATTTGACCATTTTGCATTTTGTAAAAATTATTATAAATGCATATTTAAACAAAAATATAAGAAATACTTTTCAAGATGTACTTAATATTTTTCTCTGAAACAGAATGAAACTAAGCATAAATTATAAAATTGGCGAATTTTTTATGACATACTAATATTGATACATTAGCAACAAGAAAGAAGGAAGTCAAGCCTGGAAAGGCTATAGCAATGATTTCACAAGATAGAAAGCATTTAACCTATATAAATATGGATTATGAATTATTAATAAGCTTGAAGAGATAGAAGATATTTTCGTTTTTTATGTTTTATCTATTATAAGCGTATTTTCTCAATAATAAAAAATGCCGGCCATGTCATGGCCGGCATTTCAATAAATTAATCACAGCCTTTAATGGGCAAAACTGCTTTGCATGCTGCATTAACCATTGGATATGCTATCGGGGATGAAGTAAGAGCAGGATGAGTTCCCAACTGGAACATCACGATATCATTCGCGGTCATCCGGTGAAGAATACATGCGCTTAATACATTAATCATTTCACCGGTGGATTTGCCGCCCGAAACAGATCCACCCAAAAGCGTTCCTGTATCTTTGGCAAAAATCAACTTTACTTTCATCATGGTTGAATCTGGCATTCCTCCGGGATGCGTATCAGGCGCTGAAGCTTCTCCGATAATAATTTCTTTGCCATTTTCGCGCGCAATTCTCTCGGTAAGTCCGGCAACTCCAAAAGCCCGTCCGTTAATGACAGTTGCAAATACACTGATGACACCACAACTATGGTGAACAGGGGAGAATAAATTTGCACCTGCAATACGAGCCTCAGATGTAGCAATGGATGCTAACATGACACCGGAAGGTTTCCCGTCAAAAAATGATTCTTTTGTGCAGCAATCCCCACAGGCAAACATGTTATAATCGGTATAACTGCGCATATAACGGTCTACTTTTATCCCTTTTCGAAATCCTAATTCTAATCCAACTTTTTCAGCAAGCTGACTGTTTGGAAGACAACCGATACCCAAAATAACCAAATCAGCTTTAATTTCTTTGCCGCTTGCTAATTTTACAGATTCTACGGCTTCATTACCATTAAGAGACACAACCTTTTCATTGGTTAGAACTTTTACTCCTGCTTCTTCTAATTTTTGTTTCGCTTCATCGCAGAATTCATCATCTAAAGCCAGTTGTAAACATTTATCCAGCATCTCAATAACTGTAACATTAACCTCTCTATTTTTACGGCACTCATCAGCAAATTCTACTCCGATAAAACCACCACCAATAATGACGATATCTTTTGCCTTATCTACTTCTGCTAGTACTTCTTTTAGATAATTGAATTCTTTTTTTACAGGAAAAACATTTTTTTTATCTACTCCCGGTATGGGCGGAACTAAAGGTAACGAACCTGTAGCAAAAACAAGTTTATCATATTGAATAGGTTCATTGTCTTTAAGGGTGACAATTTTATTGTCACGATCTATATCAATTGCCTCATCAGTGATAAGTTCTATTCCGTTCTTTTCCAACAATCCATCAGGGATAACATTATTTTCCGGTCCTCCAACCGTACCAAAAATATAAGGAATTCCGCATGGAATAAGAACGGTTCCTTCTTTTCTAACGAGTACAACCTTTTTTTTCGGATAATGGCGACGGCAGCTTAAACCAGCCGTAATTCCAGAAAGTCCTCCCAATACAACAACATCCATTTTCTTCATTTTATCACTTCCTCCACGTAATAATATAATATGATAATATTATAAAATAATCGAATAATAGTCAAATAAATTCGTGTCAAATTAATTACATCCTCTAAAAAAGCTATGAAATGATTGGAAATATTAAGAAATAATGAAATACAGCCTCTTGTAAGGTGCCACTAAATATCAACCATAAATTATATTTTATTTTTTATTCAATGGTTTTTGGTCAATGCAAACTGCCATTGGTTAATAATAACCGGTTTAAATAAAATGTACATTGATTAAAATTTGCCTCATTTTATTGTTTAGGTATTTGCAATTTAATATTCGCTAATTTTAGTTATTCTACAAAAATCGACATGTTAAGATAAATGCGAATAAATAAATGGATGCTTGACTGATCTTTTAAAGAATAATGACCTCAGCAAAATCCAAAATAAAAGTTGCGAATGATATTCATCGTCTCGTTTGTTATGTTTAAACTTTTGTCACTATTCTAATGTTTAGGATAATACCTTAGGCTATCTAAATCTGTAGACTTAATGAAGACCACCACTTGTAAAAATAGCAGATATTACACTGTATTAATGAATGGGATAATACAGTGTTGGAACACAATTTTTTCCGATATTACGTTAATCTTTATTTTATTATTAAGTTTTCGGATAATAACTTTAAAATCAACCGCCACTAATAGGGGGAAATACTTTTATTAAATCTCCATCCTTAAGTTTTTGATTGTAATTTTGATATGCAATAATTTTATCATTTAAAGTAATCATACTAATAGCTTCTATTGCTTTCTGGTGATTTATGGTGTCAATAATTAATTGTTTTATAGTTTTCCCTTTATCGATTTCTAGAATTAAACCATTCTTACTGTTATAATCTTTAACGTATCTTTTCAAACCTGAGTATATTTTTAATGTTATTTTCATGTATGATTTTTCTCTTTATTTCATATATTATTTTAA
>CBFCZX010000061.1:0-8542 GCA_965602765.1 uncultured Atribacterota bacterium
AAGTGGAAGATTATATAGATAAAGAACAGAATATCTTCAGATATAAATCGGTGAACTTAACCAAAAAGGTAAAATATCCGTTGGCAATACCCTTATCTTTCAGTGCGAAAAAGATAATTACGGAATTCAATCCGGATATCATTCACATCCATCATCCTTTTTTGTTAAGCTCTATAGCCATGATGTACGGGAAAAAGCTGGGGATTCCCCGGATACTAACCATCCACACACAGTACGAACAATATGCTTATTATATTGCCCCTATTCCTTCAAAATTAACTCAGGAAGCAATAAAAATAGTTGTTTCAAATTTTGCCTCAAAAACAGATTGTATTACTACACCCTCTGAATCAATGAGAGTATTGCTAAGGGAATATGGCATAAAAAATAGAATTGAAGTTATACCCAATGCGATAAAAATTGATTCCTTCAAAGAAAAAGATGAAAAAAAATGCCGGGAAATCAGGAAAAAATATCATTTAAATAAAAATGAGAAAATTATCCTTTTTGTTGGAAGGATTGCTTCTGAAAAAAGCATAGATAAAATTATTGAAGCTGTAGCAATAATAAAGAGAAAAGGAATAAAAAAAATTAAACTTCTTATTGTTGGTGATGGACCTAATATGGATGAATTAAAACACCTTGTTCGAAATTTAGGAATCGAAGATGATGTCATTTTTACCGGAGAGATCAATTATAATGAAATCCGGCATTATTATAAACTGGCTTATCTATTTGCGATTGCTTCTACTACGGAAACTTTTGGTATAGTAAACATTGAAGCTTTAGCATCCGGGCTTCCTGTTCTGGCCGTAAAAGCTCCCGGAGCAGTAGATATTTTAACCGATGGTAAAGACGGGAGATTGGTCAGTAATGATGTCGGGGAATTTGCACAAACACTTGCGGAGTTAATAAGTAATCCCGATTTAAGAAACAAGTTATCGAAAGGTGCTATAAAAACCTCGAATGGATATAGCATGGATACCATATCGGAAAGAATGTTAAACCTTTATCAAGAAATTATTCAGAGTTATAAATATATCAATTTAGACAAGAAGAGTAAAATAAGAGATTTTTTATCGATGAAATAGAAAAACAGGAAATAAAAAATGAAGAGATTAAAAATGGCCAAATTTTTTGTAATCGTATTATTATCACTATTAATGACTTCTTACTGCCAAGCAGCTCCCTCAACCCCTTCAGATATCATCAATGAATCCATCGATGTATTAAAGGAAATGTCTAGCGCAGAAGATAATGTTGCCTTCAGAGCTCTTTTAAAAGAAGCAAAAGGCATAGCAATTTTCCCTGCGTTACTAAAAGTAGGATGGGGAATTGGAGGACAATATGGTCGGGGAATAATATTTCGTAAAGGCAGCACTTTAGATTTGTGGTACGGACCCGCATTTGCAAAAATGAAAAGTTTAAGTATCGGTCCGCAAATTGGAGTTCAATCTGTTGCCCTTGTCCTGGTTATCTACAATGACCGTGGAATGGAAGGATTTACAGAAACTAATTTTACATTAGGGGGAAGTGCGAGCATAGCTGCTGGGCCACTAGGAAGGTCTCTTTCCGCTGATACAGATTATAAATTTAAAGCTTCCATATATTCCTATTCAATTAGCAAGGGTGCTTATATCGGTGCTTCTTTTCAGGGTTCAACCATTGAAGAGGATAGGGAAATGAATGAATTATTTTATAATAAAAATGTAACAAATAGAAATTTACTGGACAAAAAGATTTCTTTAAATCCGAGCGTGATAAAACTTCTAATACTTTTAAAAAAATTAAGTTTTTAAGTAAAATTCAATAATAAAAATATAATGCAAAATTGAAATATCGTTTGTCTATACTGATTATAAAAAAACTGGCAATATTTATAATCCTAGTACGGGGGAAGATTGGACGAGAATAATAAATGTTACAATCGAAGGATTAAAAAATGCAACAGGAATGCCGGTATGTTTTGCACGCTATACTTTAAATATTGACGGAGACAAAAGTCCGATTGACTAAAGATTAATTAATTGGAAAAGATTTTTAGAATATTCAATAGAGTTTAAGACAGCAAATTCTTAAAAAAAATAAAAAGGATATCTTTCTAGTTATATAAAAGGTATCCTTTTTATTTATTAGAATATTAATTATTTAATAAATGATAGAAATTAACTGATTAATTTTATTTTAGTTTTATCGAATACATCCGCCTATAGTTAAATTTGGAATGAGAGAATATTCTATAGATAGGAATTAAGCGATTATCTGTAAATCTATTTTAGTTACCCTGAGGGCAAAGGATTCAAAATCTATATTGAGTAAAAAAGAAAAACGGAGAAGTAATTCACTAGCCTTCTTTTTTTATAAATTCAGGTAGTACGATTTTTTTTGCAAAACGAACCGCTTTTTTTTCACTGGAAAAAGCTCTATCTGCTACCGTTATTGGCGAAGGTAAAATATCTCCATTATAGGTACTATGTCCATATTCTACAATATATTTATCTTTAAATGGTGCAATTTTACAAAAATCATATTTTGTTTTCATATTTCCCCTCCTTCAATAGGGTTTAGTTTTGTGTAAAATTAAGTATTTTTTATGAACTTTCGGAATTGATTTCAGCAAGGAAATTATCTTTTTCGGATTCATCTTTATTCAGTATGACTACCTTGCATTTATAAGGATTACTATTAAAATTAAGTGCTAAAAATTCCGAATAAGTCATAGTGTAGTCTTCTCCGATTGTCGGATCATGAGTAAATATTTCCTGATTTTCATCATCATATCCGATAATGACTCGGGCATGGCTTGCGGAAAGATTCACGCTGTAATTTTGTACGGCAATTAAAGGAATTTCTTTATTTAATAAATCCTTTATTTCTTCAATGGTTTTACACTTATATTCAGTGTCAAATCCTAAATTGTTGGCATATGTCATAAATTTAAAAACAGAACTGCTTCCGTTCTTAATAACCTGACTGGCTATTTGGCTTTGGCTAATATTTAATCCGAAATATTTAAGAGCCATTGCGCCGGATGCCGGCAAACACCAATTGTATCCTGCATATTTTTCATAAGGAACATCTAAATACACATAATCTAGTTCTTCAACTTTACTTATATTTTCATCGTTTTCAATTGGTAGTTCAGGTGCAATGATGCCATTACAAGATGTTAATATAAGCGATACGAATAGTACTGTAATTAAGATAATTATTTTTTTGCCCGTTGCTTTCATTTGGCTTCCTCCATTTTTAGCTGCTTTTTAGAAAATATTGCAGATTATAAAATTAAAATTGGGAGGTTTTTATTAAAGCATGGGCTTGTATCAAACAAAAAAAAGTCGGGAGCTTGGCGATCATGGTAAACTTACACTTTAGACCCATTGCTTTGCGTCCCATTCTTTCGAATGGTTTGCCTTTATCAACTTTCCAATTTTATTCAATTTTCAAACAAAAAAAAGTCGGTAACTCGGCTGCCGTAGCACTTTTTGTGCTGTAGACCCGTCGCTTTGCGTCCCATTCTTTCGAATGGTTTGCCTTTATCAACTTTTAATAACAAATCATTATTTTTTCAATTTACTCTTTCTATTTATATATTCCCCATATAGGTAATTTTTAGACACGATTTTCATACTATTTTTTATTTTTATGACAAATAATATTAAAAATAATTCTTTTTCTTAAGAAATTATAAAAATGCTTTTTCTCAAAACATTGTAAACGGTATTGCATTTTTGGAAAATAAGGGAAAATTGGTTTTTATACAGAACAGATAAAATGACAGAAACAATTATTTAAGGGCATACAGGGTATGCTCTTAGAAAATATAATTTTATAGGCATAGAGTAATACCATTGTAAATAATTAATTTGTATTTTAAAAACATCTAACCAACGCTTTAATGAATCTCGGAATTTAAAGATGATTTTCTTTGTATTTTTTTAAAACTGTAAGTGCATAATCAATGTCATAGGGGGTATGGTCTGCATTAATTTGAAACCTAATTTCTTCGTCTCCCTTTGGAACAACAGGGTAATTGAGTCCTGTAGCGAGAATACCGTTATTGATAAGATCATCAACTAAATGTGTTGTCTTTCTTGTATCTCTTATCATTAGAGGAACAATAGGATGTTCGCTTTGAATAATTTCATAGTATAAATCAACCAGGCCTTTTTCAAACTTTTCGGTCATTTTGTGTAGGTGTTTTAAGATATCTTTACCTTTTTGGCTGTCAAGTATCTCCAACGATTTTAATGCAGCACTTGCTTCTGCTGGTGAGATAGGATTGGAA
Source organism: uncultured Atribacterota bacterium (assembly GCA_965602765.1). Taxonomy (GTDB): domain Bacteria; phylum Atribacterota; class Phoenicimicrobiia; order Phoenicimicrobiales; family Phoenicimicrobiaceae; genus JAYEGH01. The sequence continues at coordinate 4,289 of CBFCZX010000061.1, forward strand.
TAAATATACATCGGAGCCGATTCTCTTAAAAAAGTAATGATAGTTTGACTGGAAGTTACATAACCACCATTGATTCCAAATGCCTTCCCTAGAGTTCCAACCAGAATGTCGACACTTTTGGCATTAGTAATTTCTTCCGTTCCCCGTCCGGTTTTACCATATGCTCCGATGCCATGTGAATCGTCGACTACAAGGATGATATTTTCCGGAAATTCCTGGTCATATTTACTGGAAATTTCTGAGATGATATCAAGTGGTGCGTAATCCCCGCGCATGCTGAATATTCCATCTGTTACGATGATTAATCTTTTAGCTTCATGAATAGATTCTTTAACTCTTTTTTCCAGTTCTTTCATATCCAAATGTTTGTAGATTTTTTTATCTTTTGGTCTGGAGAGCCGTAGGGCATTGATAATGCAATTATGATTTAATTCATCACTAATTACAATGGTATCAGAGGTGACAAGAGGGGATAAAATACCAACAACTGTAGTATAGGCAGAACTAAAAAGCATAGCATCTTCTCTTCCGTGAAATTTTGCTAATTTTTTTTCAAGGTTTCGATGAGGTAGAAAAGTCCCGCTAATAAATCGAACCGCTCCCGGACCTGCTCCGTATGCTTTTGTTGCTTTTTCTTCTTCTTGAATAATCTCTTCTTTTAGAGACATCCCCAGGTAGGAGTTGGAATTCATCTTTAGAAATTCTTGATCTCCTTTGCCTTTCAGAAAATATCTTGGTCCCTTTTTACCATCACTTCTTTTTACTTTAGTTACAATAAATTCTTTCCCCTTTAAACGCCCTTCGTTTTTTAGTTCTTTTAGGGTACGAGAAAGTACTTTTTCTACATTTATTATTCCCATTCTTTAATCCTCCAAATTGATTGACCTATTTATCTCCCGGCTCCTGATTTAAAAACAATTTGTAATTAAATCAAGAACTAAGAATTAAATACAAGTAACAGAATCTTATATATCCTCTTTATCTTTATTATGACTCCTGATTTCAATTTCTTAACTAGCTAAACAGATTCAGCTAACTAATTAAATAATTCTATATACTAAAAACCATATGCTGTTGGCCAATAAGCAATTTGATTTTCAATTTTTCTAGCATGTCTATGACCATTTTTTCTAAATCGTAATCCGGAGACCATCCCCATTCTTTCCTGGCAGTCTGGTCATCTAAGTGTTTTGGCCAGGATTCTGCAATTGCCTGCCGCATCGGATCAATGGCATAAGACATCTTAAATGAAGGTATATGTTTTTCAATTTCTCGAGCAAGCTCCTGTGGAGAAAAACTAAAAGCGGTTATATTATAGGCATTTCTATGTTTTAACCGGCAAGGTTCGGCTTCCATAATACTGATAGCAGCTTTTAAGGCATCGGGCATGTACATCATGTCAAGATAAGTATTTTTATCAAGAAAGCAGGAGTATTGATGAGATTGTAAAGCATGATAAAAAATGTCTACTGCATAATCAGTTGTACCGCCACCCGGTAAGGTGACATGAGAAATAATTCCCGGGAATCTGACCCCCCTGGTATCAACGCCATATTTTTGATAATAATAATCACACAACAATTCACCGGCTACTTTTGATATGCCGTAAATAGTATTGGGTCTCTGTATGGTTTCCTGTGGAGTATTATCTTTCGGTGTGGAAGGGCCGAACGCTGCAATTGAACTGGGAGTGAAAACGGCACACTTTAATTCTTTAGCAATATTTAGAATATTATATAAACCATCTATATTAATTTTCCAGGCTAATTGAGGATTATTTTCTCCTTTCGCAGAAAGGATGGCAGCCAGGTGAAAGATCGTATCGATTTGATATTTTTTTGCTATGGCATAAATGGCCTTTGCATTTAAGCAATCAATATTTTCAAAAGGTTCCATTTGTATTTTCTTTTCTGGTGTTAATGATTTGATATCTGAAGCAACAACATTATTCCTGCCGTAATTTTCCCGCAATAATGCAGTAAGTTCAGAACCAATTTGACCCAAAGCGCCGGTAATTAATATTTTTTTCATTTTTTCTCCTTTTAATAAATTATTTAAAAATACCAATAATCTTGGGCATGTTCATTCAATTTTTTTTAAAAAGATCGTAAATACAAATTTCACACTTTTCGGAAGTACTTAAAGAAAAATTCTATTCTGAGTATAGGCAAATTTTTATTTGATTAATAAAATGAAGAGCATGGTCTGTCATGATTTTTTCACATTCTTCCTGGTCTTTTTTTTCTAGGGCGATAATAAGGTTTTCAATATCTTGAGGAATATTTCGGGAGTACATATCATTTTCTTTGGCAAAATACCACAATCGGCCAATTTGGTTACGTAATCTATTTAAAGTTTCTACCAGAGCTTGGTTTTTAGTTGTGGAATTGAGTAGATCATGAAATTCTGCATCTAATTGAATAAGTTTATTTCGATTTTTTTCCTTTTTTATTTTTTCTAAAAGCTCTTTCATTTGAGTTATTTCTTCAGAATTTATCCGTTCAGCTGCTAATTTTCCGGCAAAAGCCACCAGGAAAAGTCTGATTTCAAAGACATCCTTAAGCTCCTGAAGACTTACATCGGTAACGTAAATGCCATTATTTGGAATAATATGGACTAATTTTTCAGATTCCAAAAGAATCAACACTTCCCTAACGGGCATAGGGCTAACTCCAAATTCCTTTGCCAATTCCTTAATGTTGAGTACTTGTTTCGGTTTGTATTTTAAAAAGACGATTCGTTTTTTCAGTTCATTATAAATTTCCTTATTTGCCATAATTTCACCTATATATAATTGATATATCATAAATATATCAATTATATATAGGTATGTCAACAGAAATATGTATCCCGAAAATACTTTTGTATGAATTATTATAAAAGAAAATAAGACATTACGAACAAGAACAGAATATTTATTTTAATCATGAAAAGTTGTGGCCATTTTATAGCTGAATATAATCCAAATGAATATCAATGTTATGTACAGAAAAGCTGAAAATATTCGATTTATATGAATATGTATTATATATAATTGGCTTGCAAAAAAGATTTCTTACATGAAATCTTGTTGACGTAAAATTTTTAAGCATTAAATCGGTATTAGAAAAAAAATAAATAATAGGTCAAGAATTAAAATTTATTTTTAAATTTTCTTTTTCCTGCTATCATTACAATAACAAGGTTGCAAAAATATAGTGGATAGAAATAGGATGTCTTACTTTTTTTTCAAAATAGAAAAATCCTTTATAGACATAAAGATATACATCAAAAAAAGTGAATGTAATTGCAGCTTTGAATCTATTCAATAATGCATTTTAGGAAAATATATATAAACTATCTTTATGAAATTTTTTAAAAAAAGTCTGTTGCTTAAATAGATTCTATCATTTATAATCTATTCAATTAAAGTTAATTAATTCTTTTACAATTGCGAATTATTCAAGTAGACTAGTTTTAGGGAGCTTAAAATGATTTTTATGTTTTTGTATTTAATTTTTGCAGCAATAATATTTTTCTTTATCATTACCCTTATTTTCATTCCTTACGGTTTTACCATGTATTCGCTGGTAACCATTTTTACTGTACCCCAACAGATACTGAACATTGCAAAAAACAAAGATATTCGAAGAAATCACGCATTGGAACATGCCACATCGAATATTCTGGAAAAGCATGCCGGTAGAACTTTGCCGATATCAGGGATAGCACAAAAAAATGGATTTATCATATCCGGATTAGGTAATCCGGACTTGATTCTTGAAGCAGCGCAGGAAGGTTTACGCTTGTTAAAAGGCGGAGAATGTGAATTGGCTATACATGGCAGATGTGGAACCAGTATTGCAATTGCTAATTTTACTGCAGCAGTCATTTTTTTATTGATATTAATTTTAACCGGGTATTTCAGTATTTTAAGCATTCTAATTTCCCTGATTTTGGCCAATATGTTGGGAAGGCACCTTGGCAAGCTTATTCAAAAATATTTTACAACTTCCTGTGATGTTGAAAATATGCACATTACTGGTATCGAACCGGAATACAAGAGAGATAATCAGCAGTATCTTTTATTGAATTATATACCTGAGGGATATTTGGTAAGAACAATTCAGGATAAATTGATAAGAGGATAACTTGAATTTTTCACATAAAAACAAAAAAGAGGAAATCATTATTTCTTTTGCCTATAATCAAAAATTTTAACAAAAAAAGACTGGTCGGACTGATTAACTTAGAATATTTTAGAGAAAAAATATG
>CBFCZX010000062.1:0-8464 GCA_965602765.1 uncultured Atribacterota bacterium
ATCTTATCAAAGGCTTTGGACTTACTCCCAAATCTATTCCAATAAGTCATCCAGGGTTCCATATTAACATCATCATAATAATTTCCATATTTATTCAAATAATAGCCTGCTACGCCATACACTGTTTCGCCATAAATTCTTTTTCCGATAAATTCCCTGGCTATATCCATAAAATCAGGGTTTTCAATGACTTCATCATCATCAATCAAAACAGTAATTTCAGAATTAAGTATTTGAGAGGAGAATATACACATGTTCCTCACGTTTGAATAACCCTGTAAGCTTAATAAAGATAGGATATCCTCTTTTAATTTAGAGTTTTTACAAAATTGCTTAATTTTATTTAAGGTATCCTGGGTAAATAGATAGGTTTCTGCATCCAATTTTATTCCTTTTACTATCTTTCTAACTTGTTCTTCTGCTTGCTGTTCTATTTCATTATTGGTTGGGCAAATTAATATAACTAATTTGAAGTCTTTCTTTTTTAATATCTTCATACTTTCCAGGGTCCGGCCTAAGGTTCCATTCTCATCAATGGGAGTAGCGTGATCATAGACAATATCTCCTTCTTTGAAGCCAATTTCTTTCTTCCTCCCCCAATAAGTAGGAATAACCACTACAGTTCGCATAATTTCTTTTCTCCTTCTTGTTTGTGTTAATAATGTTTACCAAAACGGGTACTTTACCGTTTAAAATATTGCTTCTTTATATATTTTTTCTACTTCCCTAAGGGTATTTTCCCATGAAAAATTATTAACCGCGTATTCATGAGCGCGATATCTTCTTTCCTGTTTATCAGGTCTTACCAACTCATTAATGATAGCCTCGGCTAAAGCAATATCGTCCTCCACATCGACCAAAGCACCAATATCTTTATTGATAAAATCAGGCAAGCCTCCCTGATTAGTGCCAACTACCGGGGTTCCGCAAGCCAGTGCTTCTATTGCTACAAGCCCAAAGGGTTCGCTCCTTGAAGGCACGGTGCTTACATCGGCAACATTATACAAATCTACAAGCTGGTCCTGATTTACATGACCCAGAAAAAATATTCTCTTTAACTTTAAAAAATCTCTAAGTTTATTTAACTCTTCATACAATGCCCCATTCCCGGCAATTAGGGTCGTAACTTTTTCTTTCACCTGGTTTTCATATATTTTAGCAGCTTTTAATAATATGTCCACCCCTTTGAAATGAGCTAACTTCCCGGCAAAAAAAATAATATAATCTGAAATTTCACTTATGCCAAACTTCTCCAAGGTTTCCTTTTTAGAAACATGTTTTATTTTAAAAAGATTGGTATCATATCCGTTTAAGACAATTTTTCTTCTTTCATTCTCTACATGGTAGAGTTCTTTGGTCTCTCTGTCTACTTGTTTAGATATAGTAATAACTTTTCGAGCATTTTGAGCACCTTTCAAAGCATAAGCATGATATCTTCTATCCTGCTTGAATCCTTTTATGTCTGTACCGTGAACTGTTACCACATAAGGAAGACCGGTTTTTTGGGCAGCATAAGGAGTAATCCAGAGATGCTGGGCGTGAATAATATCAGGCTTAAATTTATCTACTTCTTCATTAGTTACTCTAACCATTGTATCAATATAGTTTCTTATTTGAGTTTTATCTAATTGATAAAAAGTGGTATTGCTCCTGGGGTGACTGGTAAAACAGGGGAAATTGAAACTAATTTCATAATCTTTATTATTATCACCTTTAAACATTATCGGTCTTATTTCAAATATTTCTGAGGATACTTTTTGATTTTCCGGGAAAATAACTTTAACTTTATGCCCGATTTCAGTTAATTCTTTGGCTAAATTTTTAGTGTAGACTCCGCTTCCAGAACCCTCAAGGGGAAAATGGTTTATGATTAATATTTTCATTTTATCCTCCAAATTTGTCTGATTTTTCGACAAAATCACTCCAAGCCCTTATGGTGTTTTTATATTCTCCAATGACCCGTTCTAAACCATGGTAAGCTATATCCAGAGCTTCGGGCAAGATTAAGAATCTTTTGTCATTGAGATAAGAAGCTATCGCTTTAGAGCCTATTATTAAATACTTCTTCTGTCTGTTTTTTATCTCTTTTACATCTTCGCACTTCAACCAATTAAGAAAGGGATTTCTACCTATCCAACCCAAACAAGTATAATAAAACCTATCCTTTATGGATATGTCATTCTTTATGTCCGGTATCATGGGATAATTTCCAAAAACATTATGAAATATTTTGGTATCGATATCGATACATTTTTTATCACTATTTTTTAATTTAATTCCCAGGAGAGTATCTTCGCCTCGAGATAAAACCATCTCGCCATTTATGTTATGCATTGTAGAAAAAAAAGGTGGTAATTTTTTAAGGGAGTTCAGTTTAATGGCTACATTCCCTCCTAATATCTTACAAGTCCTAAATATTTTTTGTTCTTTGTCATTGCCTAAATAGAGGCAATGATGATCGTTAGAATTTATTAGAAAATTACAAGCATCTTCTTTTTGTAAGCCAATAAACAATTCTTTCATTCCGATAAATTTCATGGGAGGAATAATGAAGTAGCCAGAGTAATCGCTGGTGGTAATAATTATTTCGTCCTTTTTTAAATATTTTAAATGCCTTCCGATAAAATCTATCTCTTTTTCTTTTATTTCACCGTCTTCTTTCACCAATACCCTGGGATAGACATCAGTATCTATAAAAAATAAGACTTCTGATCCGCTTAATACAGCCTTGATTAAGGCATAATTTCTGTTCATGCCATAAGGTACTTTATCATACTTTTTTAACGAAGAACAGTTGAGCAAAGTATCAATATTTTCTGTGGATAAGCCTAGCTCAATTAATTGATCTTTTATTTCCAGTGTATCGTTTATCTTTACCAGGAAAACTTTCACCTTTTTTTCTAAACTTTTTACCAACTGAAAATTACAATGATGTGAGTAAACAATAATTATACTATAAACTTTATGATTATATTTTATAGCATTTACTAAAAATTCATCTATTGGCTCTAAAGAATTAAGGTCTTTTGTTATCACCCCAATTGATATTTTCACTAAAAACCCCCTTGAGTGTTCGACATCAACTCTTTTTATGTTGAGAGTTAATGAAGTTATATAGTAACAATGAAGACCCTGTTTATTCTTTTAGCCAAATTTATCGTTCAATTTCCTTTTTAGTATAACATTGTTTGGTGAACTTGTGAAGATTGAACATGGTTCGATGGATATAGCTAATGAAATATAATTTTGCATTATTTTATGATATATATATATAATAATAGTACTAAATCTATTATGGTATTTTTGGCAGTTTAAAATAACTACAATATAAGGAGAATAAAAGATGATTAATGGTTTTTTACAACAAACCTATCTTTCCAACAGAGTACTCGATTACCTTATTGCTGTCATTATTTTCATTGTACTTGTCATATTAATTAAAATCATAAAAAGATTATTCTTAAGATTTATTACAGCCTGGGCAAAAAAAACTACAACAACCATCGATGATAAATTTGTAAAAGCATTTGAAGAAAAAATCAAAACTTTTCTAAATTTAATTTATTTCGGTGCTTTTTATATCAGTATCAAACGACTAACCATGGAATCTCAAATTGAGAATTTTTTTAATATTTTCGTTACTATTCTTCTCATTTTCTTCGGCATACAATTTTTATTATCCATTACCATTTACGGATTGGAAACTTATTGGCTAATGAAAGAAAAAGATAAATCCAAAAAACAAGCCTTGAAAGGTATTATTACAATTCTAAAATTTATTGTCTGGAGTATTGTCTTTATTGTTGTTTTGGATAATTTAGGAATCAAAATCTCGACACTGGTCGCAGGTTTAGGTATTGGTGGTATTGCTATTGCCCTTGCAGCTCAAACAGTTTTGGGTGATTTATTCAGTTATTTTATTATCTTCTTTGATAGACCTTTTGAAATTGGTGATTTTCTCATTGTTGATGATTTTAAAGGAACTGTGGAGTACATCGGGCTTAAAACAACCCGTTTAAGCAGCTTGGGAGGAGAACAATTAATTTTTTCTAATCAGGACTTGACCAACTCAAGAATTAAAAACTATAAGCGGATGAATCAGCGACGTGTGGCATTTCAGTTTGGAGTCACCTATCAAACCGGTTTAATAAAATTAAAAGAGATTCCTAAAATTGTAGAAAATATTATCACAAAAATACCGGAAACAATCCATAGTAGAGCCCATTTTGCTTCCTATGGTGATTACAGTTTAAATTTTGAAGTTGTATATTTTGTTCTTAGCAATGATTATAAAAAATATATGGATATCCAACAAGAAATTAATTTTCAACTAAAAGACACTTTCGAAAAAAAGGAAATTGAATTTGCCTATCCCACTCAAACCGTATATCTGTCTAACGAAAATTCAAAATGATTACTATCACGATAGCTCTTTTAAGGTGAATGATGTTTCGAGAAAAAGATTTAAAAAGAAAGGATGATTAGATGCAAATTTATTTAATTTTAGCGGCAATCATTGCAATTTTTATTATTATTTTTTCCCTTCAGAACCCTTTTCCTCTTATCGTGTATTTTTTGAATTGGGAAGTAAAAGGTTCTCTGACCTTCATATTGTTTGCTACCTTTATTGCCGGTATATTAGCCAGCTATTTAGTTAATACAATATCAAGGATAAAAAGAATGCGATTGATTGCCAGACAGAAAAAGGAAATTGCAGCACTAACAAAAGAAGGTAGAAAATAATAATCATTTCTGATTGTTGATTATGGTATTTTTAATATTATCATTAAAACGGTAAATAAGTATCCTAAATCTGGTATCTGTATATATTATTATTCATCTTCTCTTCTATAGCCATTTTTTCTTTCTAAAATAAAAAAGCATTATGATTCCCAAAACTGCCATGACAAATAAAGCGGCGAAATATCCCCATCGTAATTGAAGTTCGGGAATATACACAAAATTCATTCCGTAGATACCGGCGATAAAAGTAAGTGGGATGAATATAGTGGCAATGATAGTCAATACTTTCATAACCTCATTCATTTTATTACTGATACTGGAAAGATATATATCCAGCATTCCGGAAATCATGTCACGAAATGATTCAATGGTATCGATGACCTGAATGGTGTGGTCATACAGATCCCGTAAATAAAGGCCTACCGTCTGTTCTATCAGAACTGATTCTATTTTTTCCAATCCACTGATTGCTTCTCGCAAAGGCCAAACCGATTTACGTAAATATATCATTTCTCTCTTTAAATTGTGAATTGCTTGCAGGGTTTTTGGTACAGGTTCGGTCACTAACTCTTCTTCTATTTCTTCAATTTTATCACCTGTTCCTTCCAGAAGTATAAAATAATGATCAATAATTGCATCTATTAGTGTATACGCCAGATAACTCGCTCTCATATTTCTTACTTTCCCTTTCCCTTTTCTAATTCTCTCTCTGACAGGATTGAATACATCCCCTTCTTTTTCTTGAAAAGAAATAACGTAATTTGGGCCAAGAATCAAGCTAACCTGTTCGATTTCCAATTTATTCTGTTCTGCATCATAGTAAAGCATTTTTAATACCATGAAGATGCAATCGCCATAATCTTCTATTTTAGGACGTTGATGGGTATTCATTATATCTTCCAAGAGAAGTGGATGGAGGTTTAAATGTTTTCCAATATTTTCTATGATTTCACTGTTGTGAATGCCGTCAATATTTATCCAAGTAACAATAGATTCTTTATCAAAAGGAAAACATTCTTCAATATCTTTTACATTAATTTCATGGTATTCTTCCTTATTATAGTCAATAAGCGTTATTTTTACATTTTCAATCTTTCTCTCCCCTACATGAATCAAAGTTCCGGGAGGAAGACCTGTCATTTTTGAATTCTTATTCTTTTGCTTAATCATAACAATTCACCTCTTAACTTGATATTTTATGGCATTTTAAATTCAATAAATATTTTTCTTATTAGCTTTATTCATCAGGTCATTTCTTTATTTTGCCCGATTATTGTAAGTCTTATTTTGTAAAGTATATAGTATTTTTAATGAATAGTTATGCTTGTGAGTAAAAAACAGTTGGATTCGACAATAATAATCGAGTTATTCTACTCTTTTTCATTTTATACGGTAATATATTAATCTTTTATTTATCTTTCATAAACTCTTTATATCATATCATTTTTACTATACCTTATTATAGCAAAATAAAAAGATTAAAAACATAAAATGTCGGTTGCTCAGTATCTGAATAGTTATCAAATTATATATAATTATGATACAATTAAAAAAAATACTTTAAAATAATTTTCTAATAGTATAACTTCACCTGAATTTCTTCTAACATATTATTTATTCAATTCACATTTATCAACCATAATTCAATCTGCTTAATTAAAGAGGTAAATTTATTAAATGATTTATTTTAAGAAAAAAATATTATTACCCTTGTTGCTCCTTATTATATTTATCACTATCCTTGCAACAAGCTCTCTTTTTATTTTAAATAGACAGGCAACCAAAAATTATCTAAAACCAATAATTATCAAACAATTGGAAAATAACCTGAATAAAAACGTATCTATCGAAAAAATCAAATCCGTTTCTTTCCAATCATTGATTTTGTCTAAGCTTATCATTTCGGATACCATGGATTCCGGAGAAAATATAATTTTATTAGAATCAGATAATATTATTATAAATTTTAAGTTTACATGGTCTTTTCCATCATTAAAAAACTGGCAGTTAACGATTACACAGCTCACTTTTCAAAAAGCTCAATTAAATCTTCAGCGAGATATAAAGGGAGATTTTACTGTCCTAAAAAATCTCAACCTTCAACCGGAAATGGTGGGTAGTAATTTCATGTTTAATAAAATAACTTTTGAAGACAGTTCCCTCCTCTTTCAGGATGATGCCATACAGGAAAACGGTAAAATCATCACTGAAGTTAAAGACTTGAATGGTTCCTTAAATTTATTTAAGCTACCTAAAGTTGAATTTGAAATGAATGGTGTAATAAATAAAATGGATTCATCGATTGCCCTGCAGGGATATTTATTTATTGACAAACCGCATTATTCTTTCAATTGCCAGCTTAAAAATGTTGATATGATGGATTTTAAATATTATATAAATGATGCCGAATTATTAAATCTGGAAAAGGGTCGATTTGATTTAAAACTAGCGTTAAACACGGATTCAAACTTAGAGCCAACTAAAATTACCTGGCAAGGTGAAGCATCATTTAAAGACATTGATTTAAGACCCGATGTTTTCGATGGAATATCCCTAGAAAATATTCATGGATCAATTCAATTCAAAGATAAAGAGATTCAAATCGATATGCTTCAAGGATTATTATATAACCAACCTTTCTTTCTTAACGGAATGCTATCATTTGAAGAAATCCTTAATTTTAATCTTGATTTAAAAGCAAATGATGTTTCTCTATCTATTTTAAAGGAAGAATTAAAAGAATATATTCCGGAATCCAATCTTTCAGCAGATGGAGATATCTCGCTAAACCTTAATTTACAAGGCAATCTCGATGATTTCCAGGTTAAAGGCATGTTTAATTCCTTATTGCTCAATTTCGACGATTGGCAATTTAAAAATACCAATCTCTTATTCTCTTTTAAAGAAAATGATCTTGTGATAGAATCTCTGGAGACTCAATGGGAGGATGCTCAAATAGCGCTGAAAGGCAACATTGATTTAAAAACCACCGTTCCAACTTATCATCTTTCTACATCTTTTAATGGTCTTGATTTGGAGAATTCTGTCTTTGAAAAAATAGTTATTTTCGATTCATTTTCAAGTATCGTATCTGGAAATATCAATGTAGATGGAATTCTCCAGAAGAACTCCCCTATTAACTTAAACGGCCTGTTAACCGCTCAGGAAGCAAAATTATTGAAAAATCCATTAGAAGAACCCATTACGGTTCAGTTGGAAATGAATATGATGAATCTTTTTTCTTTTGAAATCAACAGACTTGCCCTATCTTATCTTCAAAATCAACTGAATATTTCCGGAAAAATGTTAACCGAAAATCAGCTGGATTTTCAATTTAAGGGTGATTCTGTTTTATTGGAAGATTTTTCCTTTCTACCTAACCTTGAAAATTTAAGCGGAATCGGAGATATTATCGGTAAGATTCAGGGTAATCTTTCACAGCCTCAAATAGAAAGCCATTTGAAATTGGAGAGCGTTCTTTGGGGAAGCAACTCTGTTGATAATCTTGAAGGAGATTTATCCTATCAATTTCCCCTCTTACAGTTTAAAAACATTTTTTTAAGTAATCATGGCGTTCAGTTAACGGCTGACGGGCAGGTTGATCTGCAAAATGATAAGCAAAAAAAAGTGGATTTAATACTTCAATTAGCCAGACTGGATATGCGCTATTTAAGTGAATTATTAAATTTGGAAGAACCTTTATCCGGACGGACTAATGGGA
>CBFCZX010000063.1:0-8414 GCA_965602765.1 uncultured Atribacterota bacterium
ACCGGAAGCGGCAATGCAGTTTATTTTTTAAATAATGACAATCACTATACCGGAATAGATATCAGCCCGGGTCTTCTGAGACGGGCAGTTAGAAGGTTTCGCAGTTACGGTTTTAAAGATTCGAAATTTTATTTGATTTCTGCTCATGATCTTCCTTTCAGGAATAACTCATTTGATTTGTGCATGTGTCATCTTTCTTTTAATTTTTTTCCGGATTTAAAAAAAACGATTCAAGAAATTTCCCGGCTTACCAAAAATAATGGTCTTTTTCTGGGCAGTGTTCCGGTGCCGGAGAGAAAGCGAATGCAAACTACGATTCGAGGCCATTTATTCACAGAAAGCGAAATTAAAACTTTTTTCGAAAATGAGGGCTGGCATTTTCATGCTCTACAGCCTGAAAATGGCTGTTTATTGTATTTTAAGGCCATAAAAAGCATTGGATAAAATTGAAATATTATTTATTCACATTGCGTATATGAAATTTATTAGATTTTCAAATTGAAAAAAATTTTGTCCTTCATTTATACATGTATACTTCAATTCTTCTTATTCTTTCTTTATAATTCCCTTTCAGATATTGACAAATCCAGTAATTTTATGTATACTTGCTATTAAAACAAACTCTTAGTATCTGGTCATAAAATAACATTAAAATTGATAGAAAAATATTTCGGATAATTAAGATTTTTCAAAGGAAGTAAAAATGGTTTATTCAAATATAATAGGTTTAGGTTCGTATAGTCCGTCACAAATTATTAAAAACGATGCACTTTCAGAGATAGTGGATACGAGTGATGAATGGATTAGGACTCGCACTGGCATCAAGCAAAGAAGAATAACGGCAGGCGAAAAGACCTCTCAAATGGCTTTAAAGGCAGCAAAGGCTGCTATAAAAGATGCAGGAATAAAAAAAGAAGAGATTGATTTGATTATTTTTTCGACGATTACTCCTGATTTTTTTACTCCATCAACCGCAAGTATTGTCCAGGCAGAATTAGGGTTAATAGATATTCCGAGTTTTGATATATCCGCAGGCTGTACAGGCTTTATCTATGGCTTGCAGATTGCCGACCAATTTATTAAATCAAAACAGTGCGAGACCACACTGGTCATTGGTGCAGAAGCCTTGTCAAAGGTGACTAACTGGTCTGATAGAAATACCTGTGTTCTTTTTGGTGACGGAGCAGGAGCAGCTATTCTTCAAAGCGATGAGAGAGAGGGAATCATCAGCACTTATACCGGCTCCCAGGGAGACCTGGAGGGATATCTTACTCTTCCCGCAGTTCCTGTGCGCAATCCGTTTTTAAAGCATCAGGAGAATAACGGACACCAAAGCCATATCTACATGAACGGAAAAGAGATATTTAAATTTGCTACACGAATCATGATAAGAAGCATTACCCGGGTTTTAGATCAATCGAATTATTCAATCGATGACATCGATTATATTATTCCTCATCAAGCTAATATCCGCATCATTGATTATGTTTCACAAAAATTAAAAATAGATAAGGAAAGATTTATTGTCAATCTAGACCGATTTGGAAATACTTCAGCGGCAAGTATCCCGTTGGCCATGGACGAAGCCTACAAGAATCACCGGTTTTGCCCTGGAGATAAAATCATCATGGTTGCCTTTGGAGGTGGATTGACGTGGGGAGCAGCCCTGGCAAATTGGACAATGCAAGGAGATAAATAAATGTTTGAATCAACGATATGTGAACTTATTAGAACAAAATATCCCCTAATTCAGGGTGGAATGGCCTGGATTGCTGATGCTGATCTTGCTTCATCAGTTTCGAATGCAGGTGCACTGGGGATTATTGCCGCCGGTTACGCACCTGGTGAATGGGTTAGAGAAGAAATAAGAAAAGCAAAAAAACTAACCGATAAACCTTTCGGCCTTAATATCATGCTCTTAAATCCAAATGCGGATGAAATAGCCCGAATTGCTGTTGAAGAAGATGTACAGGTTATTATTACTGGTGCAGGAAATCCAGGAAAATATATAAAATTATGGAAGGAAAAAAATATTTCAGTTTTACCGGTTGTACCCTCTGTTGCACTGGCAGTGCGTATGGAGAGAGCCGGTGTGGACGCGGTCATTGCGGAAGGTGGAGAAGCTGGAGGACATATCGGAGAATTAACCACTATGACATTGGTACCACAGGTGGTTGACGCAATAGATATCCCCGTTATAGCGGCTGGAGGAATTGCTGACGGTCGCGGATTGGCAGCTGCCTGGATGTTGGGAGCTTCAGGTTTTCAAATTGGCACGAGATTTTTAGTTGCTTATGAATGTAATGTTCACGATAATTATAAACAAAAAATAATTACTGCCAAAGATACAAGCACAATTGTTACCGCTAGATCAACCGGTCATCCGGTACGGGTGATAAAAAATAAGCTGGCAAGAGATTTTCAAAAATTGGAAAAAAGAAATGCATCTTTGGAAGAATACGAAGAACTTGGTGAAGGCGCTCTTTACCGGGCGGTTCGGGAAGGCAATATGGATTTTGGGTCAATTATGGCCGGACAATCTGCCGGTTTGGTAAAAAAAGAACAGAGCTGTAAGGAAATAATCGAGGAAATCTTTTTGGAAGCGGAAAGTTTGATATTAAAAAAGAGCCAAATGGCTAAATAATTAATGGAAAATAAGGAGAAATTTATGGGAAAGATAGCATTTATATTTTCCGGGCAGGGAGCTCAATATGTCGGCATGGGGAAGGAATTATATGACCATTTTGAATCTAGCCGAAAAGTATTTAAAGAAGCAGATGATGCGTTATCTTATAAGATCAGCGAACTTTGCTTTAATGGTCCAGAAGTAAATTTGAATAAAACGAAAAATACACAACCTGCTATTCTTACGATGAGTATCGCTGCTTTGAGAATATTAGAAGATGAAGGCATTAAACCGGATGTTGTTGCCGGATTGAGCCTTGGAGAGTATTCAGCATTAGTTTGTTCGGGAGCACTTGATTTTTCAACTGCGGTAAAATTGGTTGAAAAGAGAGGGCAATTTATGCAGGAAGCAGTTCCCGAAGGGAAAGGATCGATGTCTGCAATTATAGGATTGAAGGAAGAACACGTGAGAGAAGCCTGTCGAAAAGCCAGTATAGCCGGTATTGTGCATCCGGCAAATTATAATTATCCCGGACAAGTCGTCATCGGCGGAGAGAGTAAAGCGGTAGATTTGGCTTGTATAAATGCAAAAGAAACCGGAGCAAAAAGAGTCATAAAGCTTCCGGTCAGTGCTCCTTTTCATACACCAATGCTTTTACCGGCAGCTGAGAAACTTTTCCGAGAATTGGAAAAAATAGAAATTCAAAATTTAAAAATTCCCGTTATTACAAATGTCATTGCAGATTATATCGAAGATAAAAGATTAATTAAAGAATTCTTAAGAAAACAGGTGATGTATCCTACGCTATGGACAAAATGTCTTTTTAGGATGATTGAAGATGGAGTTGATACATTTATCGAAATCGGACCAGGAAAAGTGCTTAGTGGTTTTTTAAAGAGGATTGATGGGAATATGAGAATTAGTAACGTGGAAGATATTGAATCACTGGAAAACACATTGAGAATTTTTGGAGGTGTATTATGCTAAAAGGGAGAGTAGCCATTATTACCGGTGCCAGCCGCGGGATAGGAAAGGCAATTGCAATAAAGCTGGGAGAAGCAGGAGCAAACCTTGTTTTAAATCATTATGAACCTGAAGAATTAGATTTATCCAAATCCATAAAATCTCAAGGAGGCAAAGTTTATACGCTTAAGGGAGATATCAGCCAATTTGATGAAGCAGGAAAATTGATTGACTATGCTATGGAAATTTTTAGTCGTATAGATATTTTAGTTAATAATGCAGGCATCAATCGGGATAATCTATTGGTTACAATGAAGGAAGAAGAGTTTGATCGGGTGATATCCGTTAATTTAAAAGGTACATTTAATTGCATTAGACATGCCTCTAAAGTCATGCTGAAACAAAGATACGGCAAAATTATTAGCATCAGTTCAATTGTTGGACTAATCGGTAATATCGGGCAGGCAAATTATGCTGCATCTAAAGCCGGGATTATGGGATTAACCAAATCAGTGGCGAAAGAATTGGGTTCTAGAGGTATAACGGCCAATGCAATTGCACCTGGATATATCAAAACAGTTATGACGGATAAACTTCCGGATAAAATTAAAGAAAAAATGTTGAATAACATTCCGTTGAAAAAATTTGGAGAAATTGAAGATGTTGCTAATTTAGTTGATTTTTTGGTTTCGGAAAAAGCCGGTTATATCACTGGTCAGGTAATAAATATTGATGGCGGAATGGTGATGTAAGGAGGGATGAACACTTGAAACATAGAGTAGTGGTTACCGGTATGGGAGCGATTACACCAATAGGTAATGATGTGAAAACTTTTTGGGGAAATATTAAAATAGGCAAATGCGGTATTGAATTTATTCAGGCATTTGACACTTCTGAATTTAAAATAAAAATAGCAGCAGAGGTAAAAGATTTTAATCCCAGGGATGTTTTGGATTTTAAAACAGTGAAAAGAATGGACAGGTTCACCCAAATGGGAATGGCGGCAGCTATTGAAGCGGTCAATGATGCCGGAATAAATAATACTCAGGATAACGGTAAAAATGATTGGGGTATTATTCTGGGTACCGGAATCGGCGGATTCCTGAGTATTGAAAAGGAAAACAAGAAAATCCTCGAAAAAGGTCCCGGACGCGTTTCACCCTTTTTTATCCCTATGGCCATTTGTAATATTGCAGCAGCAAATATTGCCATAAAGTTCGGAATCAAAGGGATATGTGACACAATTATTACTGCTTGTGCCTCCGGTACATCATCTATCGGTAGCGCTTTTCGCATATTACAGCAAGGTCAGGCAGATTTAATGCTGGCAGGGGGCTCGGAAGCTGCCATTACCCCATTGGCCTTGGCAGGTTTTACATCCATGGGAGCTTTGGCGAGCAACAATGAACCGAAGAACGCCTCTATTCCCTTTGATGCCCGCAGAGACGGATTTGTTATGGGGGAAGGGGCCGGAATTATTGTTCTGGAGACGCTGGAACATGCTAAGAAAAGAAATGCCAAGATTTATGCGGAAGTAAGGGGCTACGGGGCTACTTGCGATGCCTATCATATTACAGCACCTGCTCCGGGTGGTGAAGGTGGAGCAAGGGCAATGCAGATGGCTATTAACGATGCCGAAATCAAAAAAGAACAGGTTTCTTATATTAATGCACATGGAACCAGTACCCCGTATAATGACCGATGTGAAACCGAAGCAATCAAAAGTGTATTTGGTCAAAAAGCCTATGATATC
The DNA here is from genome assembly GCA_965602765.1 of uncultured Atribacterota bacterium. GTDB lineage: Bacteria > Atribacterota > Phoenicimicrobiia > Phoenicimicrobiales > Phoenicimicrobiaceae > JAYEGH01. The sequence continues at coordinate 5,343 of CBFCZX010000063.1, forward strand.
CCGGTCAGTTCAACCAAATCAATGACCGGACATATGCTTGGTGCATCAGGAGCAGTAGAAGCAATTATCTGTATAAAAGCAATGCTGGAGGGATTTATTCCCCCGACTATTGGCTTGAAAAAACAATCTCCGGAATGTGATTTGGACTATGTTCCTCTTCGAGGTAGAAATAAAGAATTAGAATACACATTATCCAATTCTTTTGGATTTGGCGGACAGAATGCCAGCTTATTGATAAGGAAATGGGAAGAATAAATGAAGGCAAAAATATATGAAAAGGAGAAAATATAATTGTTAGATTGTAATCAAATTCAAAAAATTATCCCCCATAGGTATCCATTTTTACTGGTAGATCGAATCATTGAAATTATTCCGGGAAAAATGGCGATAGGTATAAAAAATGTTACAGTCAATGAAAATTATTTTCAAGGTCATTTTCCACAGGAAAAAGTGATGCCGGGTGTTTTGATAATCGAAGCCTTGGCGCAGGTTGGTGCAGTTGCATTATTAAAAGAAAAGGAAAATCAGGGGAAAATCGCTTATTTCGCTGGAATCAATAAAGCGCGTTTCAAGAAAAAAGTTGTTCCCGGAGATGTATTAAAACTGGAAACAGAGATCACCAGGAGAAAAGGTGTTTTTGGTGTAGGCAAAGCATTGGCGACCGTAAATGGTGAAACTGCTGCGGAAGCAGAACTCCTCTTTGCTCTGGAAAAGAATTGAGGCAAGGAGTCATCATGAATTTTGAAGGATTTGATAAATTAAAAATTGGCGAATTGGAAGCAAAACTTCCCATTATCCAGGGTGGTATGGCAGTGGGCATTTCACTTTCCAGTTTGGCTTCTGCCGTTGCAAATGCCGGAGGCATCGGCGTTATCGGAACGGCTGGAATAGGAATGTTTCAGCCTGATTTCGCCAGGAATTTTACCGATGCTAACAAGATTGGATTAAGGAAAGAAATCCGCAAGGCTAAAAAATTGACCGATGGAATTATCGGAGTCAATATCATGGTTGCCCTGTCAGATTTTGAAGAGATGGTCCGAGTGGCGGTCGAAGAACAAGCGGATATGGTTTTTTTGGGTGCCGGCTTACCGTTAAGAGGATTGGACATTCTGGTTCCTGGTCCAGGCAAAAAAGTCAAGACCAAAGTCGTCCCCATCGTATCATCTTCCCGTGCGGCAAAGATTATTTTTCAATATTGGAAAAAAAATTACCATTGCATACCGGATGCAGTTGTTGTGGAAGGACCAATGGCCGGAGGCCATCTGGGTTTTAAAAAAGTGCAAATTGATGATGAAAGATTTAATTTGGAAAAAATTTTGCCTGAAGTCATCTCGGTGATAAAATCTTATGAGGTAGAGTTTGAAAAAAATATTCCGGTAATTGCAGCTGGCGGTATCTTCACCGGAACGGATATCTATAAGTACATGAAATTAGGTGCATCAGGTGTGCAGATGGCAACACGTTTTGTGGCTACCAGGGAATGTGATGCCTCTCAACAATTTAAGGAAACTTATGTCAATTGCCAAAAAGATGACCTGACGATTATTGCCAGTCCGGTTGGATTGCCGGGCAGAGCAATCAGGAATCAATTTCTGGAAGAAGTTTCTGCCGGAATTAGAAAACCATTTAGATGTTCCTGGAAATGTTTGAAGACCTGTGATTTTAAAACAGCACCTTATTGTATTGCACTTGCTCTAACGAATGCACAAAAAGGCAAACTTGAGAGTGGATTTGCTTTTGCAGGAAGTAATGCTTACCGCGTAAAAAAGATATCTACTGTTCAGGAAACCATAGAACAATTGTCTGAAGAGTTTGAAAAAGTATTAAAATTAAAAAGTATGCACAATTAACTAATTCTCCTTAATAATATATTTTTTAAAGATAGGCATTTTACCTATCTATTTTTTTTATTAGGGCATTACATTTTGTAAAATAAAAGATTGGGAAAATAGTTTTTCTATGTTACCGTAGCGGTGTCTAAAAAAATGTGATGAAATTCGTAATTAAAAGATTTTTTGTGCTATAATTGCGCTAAATAAGTTTTTAATTGTTAATTTAAATGTAACAAACTTTTAAAGTAAGGAGAGATTGATGGAGCTATTAGATGTAGGATTGATTTTAATAGTCGGTATCGCAGCTGGTTTTATTAACACACTGGGAGGGGGAGGTTCACTTTTGACTTTACCAATGCTAATTTTTTTAGGCTTACCGCCCTCAGTAGCTAACGGGACCAATCGTATCGCTATAATGGTACAAAATATTGTAGGAGTAGCAAATTTCCGGAGAAAAGGATTTTTTTATCCAAAATTAGGTATTATTTTAGCAATTCCGGCAATTTTTGGATCTATTTTGGGTGCAAGGTTTGCTATTTCCATTCCCGAAGAATTATTCCAAAAGATATTAGCTGTCATTATGATTGTAGTTATGATATTAATTATTACCCGTCCGGAGAGAAATTTTATAAAGGAAATCGAAGGAGAAAATCTAGGCATCACCCGTCTTATAATATCTATTTTTGTTTTTTTTGGAGTAGGTTTATATGGTGGATTTATTAACGCGGGAGTAGGATTTATTATTATTGTCTCCCTGACTTTAATTACCGGTATGTCTTTAGTAAAGATTAATAGTTTAAAATTATTTATTGCTCTTATATATATTTCTTCCTCCTTCGTCATTTTTATTATTAATGGAAAAGTGAATTGGCTTCTAGGATTTACTTTAGCTATCGGTAATGCTCTCGGAGCGTACATAGGAAGTAATTTTGCTGTAAGCAAGGGAGATAAATGGATTAGAGTGGTTCTTGTAATAGCCATATTAGTTATGTCTGCCAAATTGTTGGGAGTTATTAAACTGGGATGAGAATTATTTCTTTAGTGATTTGAGCTTATAATTGATTGCAAATATTATAGCTCGCGATAGGTAAAATCAAAATATAATTAAATCTTATTAAAGTGAAAAAGCATCTGAATGACTGGCTTTTATCATTCAGATGCTTTATTTTGTAATGCGATGATTTTGATTCTTACGATATCCTTTAACCTTCAGAATTTAAAAGTAGATAATCTACTGAAA
>CBFCZX010000064.1:0-8221 GCA_965602765.1 uncultured Atribacterota bacterium
TGTAAATATTTGTGGTACATATTTTCATATAAATCATGTCGTTTAGTATCCGGTATATAGATTTCCTTGTGAATATTAGAATATATATCTAAAGATGTCTTGCTCATATCCTTAAATAACCCTAAACCGTAACCGCATAAAATATAGCCTCCCAATGCTTCAAGGCGAATTTCACTTGCATTTTCAATTTCCACATTTAAAAGGTCTGCTTTCATCTGGTTAATATATTTGTATTGAGCCAGACCGCCTGCAATAATTATTTTCCCGGGAGAGCATTTTACTATTGAAGTCATTTTTTCTACGATTGAGCACATTTCAAAACTAAGACCAAAAATAATTGCTTTAAAAATCTGTTGAGGAGAAAAATTTGCCCCGGAAAGGTGTAGAATGCCTGAGGAATCGATTTTCATGAAGCGGGATGGAGGCTTAAAATAAATAAAATCATTTTGTAGATTTTCAAATCTTACTTGCTTCGCAATACCACTTTTAAGCCAGGGAGCTAATATAGAACCCGTAGGCGCCACATATCCTACCAGGGCTTTAGAATCAGGGGATAAAAATTCTTCCAGATTAAGGTTGTTCTCTATTATTCCTTGATACTTATGGTGGTTTAGAATTGGTGTAAGGATTGCTTCTGAAGTCCCAACAGAATTCAATATAATCCCGGGAATAGTAGTACCTGAACCCAGAGCTGTACAAATATGGTCATGTGTGCCAAGAATGATTCGTACAGAACGATTCAATCCAATTTCATCCGCTAAAACATCATCCAGGAAACCTATCTCAGAACCGGAATTTAATAAATCAGGTAAAGTTTTATCATCAATTTCAAAAAATTGTAATAAATTATGATTCCATTCTAAATTTTTGTGATTTAACAGCATTGTACGTGAAGCAATTGAATAATCAGTTACGGGAGTTTTTCTTTTTGTAAGTCTCATGTTTATATAGTCGGTGATATTTACCCACCATCTTGTATGCGAAATAATAGAAGGAGAGTTTTTTTGCATCCATCTTATTTTAAATGGCAGGTACATGGGTAACGGATATTGTCCAATAGATGCTTTCAGTCTTGCATCAAGAAACAGCTTTCTTGATAATGAGAATGTTTCTTTGCTGGCGCGACTATCGTTCCATAAAATAAAAGAAGATAACGGGTCACCTGTATTGGAAAGCGGCAGGTAAGTTGCCGCCATTCCAATGACAATCATTGCCTTGATCTCTTTGGGGTATAGACAATGGCTTACTGCCTTTTTTATAACCCGCAGGCAGGCAATCCAAATTTCTTCAGGATTAAGCTCCTGATATTTTTCTTTCTTATGAGGCGTTAAAGTGATTGCCTGTGAAATAACAGAACCTTCAAACGAAACAATACAACACTTTATATTTGTTGTTCCTATATCTAACACTATACAAAATGGATATTCTTTCATTTGGTAACATACGCCTCATTCTATCTAATTTATAATTTTAAAATACTCTCTTTGCAGGTTAGATTATAGTGTTTCCGGTTCGCTAATAAATTGACAAATATTATCTAAAAATTCAGCAGCTGTAGCCCCGTCAACAGCACAATGATCAAATGAAAGACTCAAAACCATCATGGGGGCTATTTTTATTTCACTATTTTCAACCACCGGTTTTTCGATAATTTTACCAATTCCCAATACTGCTATTTCCGGAGGATTTATAATAGGAGTAAAAGCTTCAATATGATATTTTCCTAAATTGGTGATAGTAAAAGTCCCTCCTTGCAAATCTTCCTCTTTTAAAGTATTTTCTTTTGTTTTTGCTACTAAGCTTCTGAATTCATTATTTAACGTATCTAATGTTTTACCTGTTACCTCTTTAATGACCGGAACAATCAATCCCTCCCTGGAAGCAACCGCAAAACCTAAATTTATTTCCTCAAATTCTATTATTTCATCATTTCGTTTATAGGCATTAAACATCGGAAATTTTTTCAACGATGCGGCACAGGTTTTAAGCAGTAATACATTTACAGAAATGGAATGTTCCTTCTTTTTTCCTTTATTGATTTTATTTCTAAAGTCAAGAAATGACTTAACATTTATTTCTCTCATTAAAGTAACATGTGGTTTTTCAGAAATACTTTTCATCATTTTACGTGCCATCACTAATTTTCTGCCACTTAAATTTGCAGCTCTTTTTACCTTTAGATTAAATGTTCTTTCTGCTTCTATGGGCTTTTTAATAAATGCCTTGGCTTCTTCTCTTTCAAGCAGACCATCTTTTCCATGTTTCTCAATCCAGGAAATGACATCTTCTCCGGTGCATCGTTCCCCCGGAATGCTTGCCAATACATCTGCTAAATTTATTTTGTTTTCCCGAGCCAGTTTTCTGGCTGCAGGAGAAGCTTTTACTTTTTTTCCATCTTCTATAGTTTTACTCTTTGATAAATCTTTCTCTTGAAGATTTTCTGAATCTGATTCATCTTTTTGAACTTCGGTAAATTTAGATACGTCTATTTGCTCTCCTAAATTGCCGATAATTCCGACAACTCCTTTTATTGGTATGATATCTCCTTCATTGGCAATTATTTTTAATAAATAACCGCTCCCGGGTGCAGTTATTTCAGTCACAATTTTCTCTGTGCTTATCTCTACTAATGGTTCGCCCTCAGATACTTTGTCTCCCACGTCTTTTAACCATCTCCCGATAGTACCTTCCTGCATTACTGAACCTATCTTTGGCATAAATACTTCTATTGCCATAATATAATCACCTCTTCTGGATTTTAATTAATTATATAATTTGATTAACTGCCTCTATTATCCGCTCTTTAGTAGGCAATGCCAAAGATTCCAAATTTCTATTATAAGGAATTGGAACATCAAAACCGCATACACGCTTTATAGGTGCTTCCAAATAATCAAAAGCTTCACTATCTACTATCCTTGCAATAATTTCTCCGCCAACTCCTCCATTTTTATAAGCCTCGTGCACAATCACTGCTTTTCCGGTCTTGGTAATGGATTGGATAATTGTTTTCTCGTCAAGAGGTTTAATCGTTCTCAAGTCAATGACTTCAGCGTTTATTCCCTGCTTTTCTAATTCTTCTGCGGCAGATAAACAAAAATGAATCATCCTGGAATAAGAAATGATGGTTATGTCTTTACCTTCTTTTTTAATACTTGCTTCTCCGAGAGGTATCAGATACTCTTCTTCAGGTATTTCCCCTTTTTCCGAATATAATAGCTTATGTTCAATAAACACGACAGGATTATCATCTCGAATTGCCGTCTTTAGTAGGCCTTTTGCATCATATGGAGTAGAAGGCATAACTACTTTTAATCCGGGAATATGATTAAACCAGGCTTCAAGACTTTGAGAATGTTGGGCTGCCATTCCACTACCGGCTCCACTTTGCGTTCTAAAAACTATCGGCAGTTTTGCCTTTCCCCCAAACATATACCGCGTTTTTGCCGCCTGATTAACTATTTGATCCATCGCTATCGTGCTGAAATCAATATACATGATCTCAGCTACGGGCCGCATTCCGGTGACCGCAGAGCCTACTGCTGCTCCGGCAATGGCAGCTTCCGATAATGGCGTATCGATAGCCCTTTTTGGGCCAAATTTTTGATACAATCCCTGGGTTACTCCAAAAGCTCCTCCAAATTCTCCGACATCTTCACCTAATACATAAACATTTTCATCTCTAAACATCTCTTCAAATAAAGCTTCGTTTAATGCTTTACCAAATGATATTTTTTTCATTACCATTTTCTCCTCCTGGCTTTATTTTGTTCAGCATAATACATCTGTCCACAGTTCTTTGTCTTCAGGTTCCGGACTGGTCTTTGCAAAATTTATTGCGTTTTCAATTTCGTTATCAATTTCTTTTTCGATAAAAGCCAATTCTTTCTCTTTGACCACATTTTCTTTAAAAAGTTTTATTTTATATATTTCAATGGGATCTTTTTTTAATTTCCAATTTTTTACTTCCTCTTTAGTCCTATAATTTTCAGGGTCCCCGATAAAATGTCCAAGCCAGCGGTAGGTCTTGCATTCAATTAGCGAAGGTCCATTTCCCTGCCTGGCGTTTTTAACCGCAGCACTCACCGTATTGAATACTTCTATAACATCATTTCCATTGATAGAATAACCGGGAATACCATAAGATGCACTTCTTTCAGATACTTTTTTAACAGATAGTGCCTTGTTCGTAGAAGTAAATAATGCAAATTGGTTATTTTCACAGATAAAAATGACCGGTAGTTTAAATACCGCGGCCATATTTATTGATTCGTGAAAAGTACCCTGATTACTGGCTCCATCACCAAAAAAACATAGCGTTACTTTACTATCCTTTTTAATCCAGGAGGTCATTCCTGCACCTGTAGCGATTGGGATTCCTGCACCGACAATTCCGTTAGCTCCCAATATGCCGCATTCAAGATCAGCTATATGCATTGAACCGCCTTTTCCTTTGCAATATCCTGTTGATTTACCCATAATCTCAGCCATCATCTTATCGACTTTCCCGCCTTTTGCAATACAATGTCCGTGCCCGCGATGAGTGCTGACTATATAATCATCTTTTTCGAGAGCATGACATGCTCCGCTGGCTACCGCTTCTTCGCCCAGATAGACATGGGCAGAACCTCTTATTAAATCTTGTGAAAATAAATCAACGACTGCTTTTTCGAATTCTCTTATTTTATACATTGTTTGATACAGGCTGATTAATGTTTCTTTTTGTAATTTCATAAAACCCTCCATAAAAGTAATCCATATCGAAACTATTATCTATATTGATAATCAATGATTGCTGCTACCAAGCTGTCACTTATACCAGATGCTGCTCCATCCATGGTTAATCTTGCGGTATTTTTTTTAATTTATCTCGATAAAACATTTGCAGCAACTTTACACCATGTTTTCATTTTATTTAAATTCTCTTCAAGATTATTCATAACCTGGAAAGCATCTGCCCTGATAGCATGCTTTCTTTCCTTACAAATATCTTCTATTTCCCTGATCTTCTTCTCCATTTTTTCTTTATTGCTATCCAATACATCTACGTGAGGGTCTAAACATACATCGAAAGCAATGTTTTTATCAAACACCTCAACGGCTTTCCCCAAGTCTGCCCATGGACCTACATGAAACATTTCCAGTTTTGGAATCTTTGCAATCGATTGATAAAAATCGGTTGTCTGCCCACAGCTGTGCCAATATTCAATTCCACCATAAAATTTTGATAGTTCGATTTCATAAGGTAATATAAATTCATCATACAAGGCTTTGCTTATAATTGGTGTAGAAATCTCATCATTAAATAATTTAGCTTTTGGCATGGGTGCATTGAGAAGTTCGGCCCTTTTTCTTGAAAAATGTTTTCTGCTGTTAGTTACAAAGCGCATTAAATCATGAACAAAACCCGGATCTTCGATCATATCTATCAAGAAATTTTCCGTACCTCGCAGGTGAGAGGCAATGCAAAAAGGTCCTCTTACCCAGTCCGGAAACATCACTTCTAATTTAAAGCTATCTTTAATAATATGATTGATTTTTTCATAAAAATCATGTACTTTGGGCATCAGTCCGCTATGATAAAAATCAGGGACGCTTAAATTCAAAAGATCCTTTTTTTCTTTAATTAAATTCTCTTTAAGCCAACCTTCTCTTTTCGGAAAGAATCTTATTTTATCACTGAAAAGACTCAGCTCTGTTATCACGCCAAACCAAATATGCAAATCCTTGCGAAAATAGGTATTATCTTTAAAGTTATTATAATGCCATATTTTAATTCTTAGTTGGTTTTTTAAATGCTCTTCCGCACTTTTATAATAGTCTCTTAAATCAATATCTAATATATAAGACCACATGGAATTATCCGGTGCAATCGTAAAAGGAGTTATTTTTAAATTATCTTGAGGAAAGCCTCTCCACATATCTCTTAGCCAGGGCCTGTCTATATTTTGCCATAACTCTCTATTTTTCTTGTTTCGTTCAGAGTCGGTAATATCTACGAATTGTTTTAACAGACCTTGCAGTGTTTGCATAAATAGAATCCCGCCTATTATTATTTAGTGAACTTAAAGGAAAAATTTCACAGATCTTTCCTTATATAAATCGTTAGGAGTGATGTGTAACATGTAAATAAAACGATAAAACACAGTAAACGGCTCGCTAGCATCAAATCACATGAGTAGCTTATCCTCTAAATTGTCCGATATACTCCACCGATGTTTCTTTCTAAAATTTCATAAAGGCTTCCAAAATATTAATCCATATATGAACCGCCATTTATATTAACAGTTTCTCCGGTAATATAATCTGAAGAATCACTGCTTAAAAAAAGAACTAATTCAGCTATGTCTTCCTCTTTTCCAAATCTATTTAAAGGAACGCCCGCCAACAACTCTTTTCTTTGTTCTTTGGTGGTAAAGCTTCTCGCCAATTCTGTCTCGACCATACTTGGCGCTACACTGTTAACATTTATTCCACTCGCAGCCAATTCCCTGGCCAATGTTTTGGTAAAGCAGATAACTCCTGCTTTCGATGCAGCATAAGCTGCTCCGGCTTTAATCCCGCCATTTTTCCCGGCCAAAGAAGAAATATTAACAATTTTGCCTTTTTTTTGTTTCTTCATAGGGTGCAAGACTGCTTTACAGCAATTGAAAACCCCTTTTAAATTGATTCTCATGACTTCATCCCATTCCTCTTCAGCCATCTCCTCCACGGTTGCCGATTGAACTATTCCCGCATTGTTGACTAATATATCTATGGTGCCATGATAGTCCAGGATTTCCTTGACCATTTTTTGAACCTGAATAGAATCACCAACATCACAACAATTAGCGCTAACGTTTAATTTATCCTTTCTTAATTCATTACAGGTTTTTTCCGTTTCTTGAATATTTACATCATTGATTATTACATGTGCGCCATTTTCGGCTAATTTTCTTGCAATGGCTTTCCCGATTCCCCTTGCTGCACCAGTTACTAATGCAATCTTATTTATTAACTTATTCGTTTAAAACACCCCCATTTTAAATTTACTTGATTTGTTGTAATTATACTGAAAAATACCTATGGACAAATTGTCAGGCAGTGATATGTTATTGAAAATATTTTTATTTTAATACCTTTAAAGAATAAATTTTAACTAATAATCTCTATGCTTTATAACACTTTCATACATCGCAATTATATTCTCGGGTGGTGTGTCGGGTTGTATATCATGAACCTGGGCAAATACAAAGCCCCCGTCCGGCTTTAAGTCGGAGATTCTTTCTTTTACTTCAGCAGATACCTCTTTTGTAGTTCCAAAAGGAAGAATCTTTTGTGTATCACAACCACCTCCCCAAAAAACTACTTTTTCACCAAATTCCTGTTTAAGGCATTTGGTATCCATATTTTTTGCAGAAACCTGAATCGGGTTAAGTACCTCTACCCCTACATCAACAAGGTCATCTATTAAATCACGAACTGCTCCACAAGAATGATAGAAGAGTTTTGCATCAACTTTTCCTTTAATAAAAGAAAACAATTCATTGTGTCGCGGTTTGATCATCTTCCGGTAGATCTCCGGAGATATTAATGGTCCTTGTTGACTTGCTAAATCGTCGGCACACATAACCATTCCAACATAAGGCCCTACCACATCTAAAAACTTTCCAAAAAATTCTTTTTTTTCTTCGAGAATGATGTCAAGTAATTTATTCGCAAAGTCTTTATTGAGTATTAAATCAATCATAAAATTTTCGAAACCTCTCAGTAACCACGCTGTCTCAAATATTCCTACACCAAGACTATCAGCGATAAGAAAATAATCGGTGTTTTTATACATGCTTTCTGCCTGGCTGTTTAATTCTTTTTCATATTCTTTATTCCAAAGATCAGGATACCGGTAATATTCGAGTTCATGATAGCTGCAATTTGCAAGAGGATGCTTTATCGGGTCAAAATAATAACTGCCCTTTGGACGATGCCATTTAATTCCCCACGAATCCAGGATAGTATCCTGTTTATTTACATCAGCCCATTTTTGGGTTGGATACGGCCTTATATAACGGGTATCAATTTCAAACTTTTTCAATATCTCTTCATCAGGGACAACATGGGCACGCACCATAACCAATGTTTCCGTTTCTAAATGCAGGTATCTTTTTAAGTCTTCATAGGCATCCGCTTCTATGGTCGTGACTAGTCCTCCAAGATCAATCGGCACTTTGTCCGGTTGTTGATG
>CBFCZX010000065.1:0-8109 GCA_965602765.1 uncultured Atribacterota bacterium
TCAGGCCCGGCTAAAATGATTTTTGAAGCAGCTTCATCCAATCCAACCGTATTTCCATCCTCAATAGTAGCATCGCTGGTAATGGGTCCTTCCCTTAGAGCAGAGGTTACATTAGCGCCGTATTTTCTAAACTCTTTAATCAATAATTTATCAAAAACTATTTCTCCAACATTATCATGGATATAAAGTATTTCAGAAGCTTTCTTTGCCAGTTGGTAAATTTCCATCCTTTGGTCTATTCTTAACCCTTCTGAAACACAGGCTCGAAGCTTCTTTATTATTTCTACCATTTGAAAACCATAACCAGTTCCAACCGTTCGAAAATCCAAATGATTGCTGGCAATAGCCCAATTCACTAAAAATAAAAATCTTTCCGATTCTTTCATTATCTCTGCTTCCTTATCAATCTTTTTTACCATATCCATGCCCAGCTGATTGCATTTATCCCTTCTTTCTTGAAAAGGAATTTCAATTTTTGAAACTCTCTTTAAAATTCTATGTACTTCGGTAATAAAGTATGAAGGAATTTTATCGGTGGAAAATTCTTTAGATAAAAAATAAAATGCATCCTTCAATATCTTATTTTTAGTTTTTTCATTTAAATCTAATAAATCTAATGCACCACATAAATCATCTATGATACAGGTCGCACAATTTAATTTTGTAAGCATTGTATGTTATTTCCTTTATTTTTTCGTAACTCATGATCTATTTAAAAATCAAGTCTTATCGTTTATTGTAATTATTATTCCAAGAGACAGATACGGAAAATATCATAATTTTTTACTGATTTAAGCTTATTAATTTCACATATCACCCCCTATTTCCTATAGAAAAAAGTGGTTGCTCATAAAAACATCATGTTTTGTGAGAACGGAAAAATCTGGTAACCTGAAAAATATTTTTCCTCAAGTGAACAGTAAAAGTTAAGTAGCGTTTTCATAGAAAATGTGCAATCAGTCCAATTTAATTTTGAAGTAACTTAATAAAGATTCATTATGTTAAGTTAATGAAACCAAGCAAATTTCATTTTAATATAAACATATCAAATCTACTACCTTTTTTGATTTTTTAAAATATTTTAGTTTATTAACGACCGGTTTTTTATCTGCTCTATGCCCAATTCAACGCCCGTTGAACAGCTTTTTTCCAGCCATTGTATAATTTTTCCTTTGTTTCATTATCCATAACCGGTAAAAATTTTTTATCTGCTTTCCACTTTCTGCTTATTTCTTCCTTGTTATTCCAAAATCCGGTAGCCAGACCTGCTAAATAAGCCGCACCCAGTGCAGTCGTTTCTGTAATTTTAGGCCTTACCAAGGGAATCCCCAATATGTTTGCCTGGAATTGCATCAATAAATTATTCTGCACAGCACCGCCGTCAACCTTAATCATTTTTAAATGAATACCTGAATCTTTTTGCATGACTTCCAGTACATCCCTACTTTGGTAGGCAATTGCTTCAATTGCAGCTCGAATGATATGTTCTTTTTTCACACCCCTGGTTAGACCGAAGATAGCACCACGTGCATACATATCCCAATAAGGAGCACCCAAACCAACAAATGCAGGTACAAGATAAACACCATTCGTATCTTTTACTTTAGAAGCATAATTTTCACTTTCATCGGCAGTTTTTATCATCTTCAATTCATCCCTCAACCACTGTATTACTGCTCCGGCTACAAAGACACTTCCCTCCATGGCATACTCCACTTCATCTCCGATCTTCCAGGCAATAGTCGTCAAAAGGCCGTTGGAAGAGGAAATTGCTTTTTCTCCGGTATTCATCAACATAAAAGCACCGGTACCATAGGTATTTTTAACCATACCCGGCTCAAAACAAACCTGTCCAAAGAGTGCAGCATGCTGATCTCCGGCATCCCCGGATATCACAATTTCTTTTCCAAATATTTCTTTATCTGTCCTGCCGTAAATATGGCTTGAAGGTAATACTTCCGGAAGTATATTCTGCGGAATATCTAAAAGCTCTAACAGCTCATTATCCCAGGATAATTGATGAATATTAAAGAGCATTGTTCTTGAAGCATTGGAAAAATCGGTTGCATGAATTTTACCTTTACTTAGGTTCCACAACAACCAGGTATCAATAGTGCCAAAAAGTATATCGCCTCTTTCAGCTCTTTCTCTTGCTCCTGCCACATTATCCAGAATCCATTTTATTTTGGTTGCAGAAAAATAGGCATCTAAAACCAGGCCAGTTTTATGGTAAATCATGTTCGCCAATCCCTCTTTTTTCAACCGTTCGCAGATAGGGGCAGTCCTTCTACACTGCCATACTATCGCATTATAAATCGGTTTTCCCGTATATTTATCCCATAAAACCGTCGTCTCCCGCTGGTTGGTGATTCCGATTGATGTAATGTCAGATGCAGTTAGATTTGCTTTTTGCATGGCGAGCTGAGCTGTTTCTTTCTGGGAATCCCATATCTCCATCGGATAATGTTCTACCCAACCTGTTTTAGGGTAAATCTGTTTGAATTCCCGACTCACCATATTTACGATATTTCCAAATTGGTCAAAGATAACGGTGCGGGAACTGGTGGTTCCCTGGTCTAAAGCCATGATATATCTTTTCAAATTATACCTCACTTTACTAATTATCTTTCATTATGTAGATCTCTAAAATTAAAAAGGAAATCTATATTGATTCAAACCTAACTCTTCTTTTATCTGTAATATCTGTTTTTGAAGATTTTTGTTAATCGGTGCACCTTTTTCTTTTCTCTCCAGCCAGGCTAGGTGCTCTTTTTCGCCGGCTGTATAAATTCTTTTTTCTCCCGGTGCTTTTTGAGAATGACGAAGATTCCGCAAAATAGTTCCGGAAATGTTTTTAAAACTATCCAAATCGATAAAAGAAGATATATTTATCGCAATAAAGAAATGCCCCAAAAGAATCGGGCAGGGTTCTCCGTCTTTTACGCCTGATAGCATATTCATAAAATTTCCGTTGGAGAGCGCGGAAGAAAGAATTTCCACTACGGTTGCATATCCATATCCTTTATAACCAGCGGTGATTTCACCAATGCCGCCCAAGGGAGTTAAAGCAGCTTTCCCGGTCTTCAAATCATTCAAGATTTGATGTGTATCTGTCCTTGTTTTACCGTTCCGGCCGATAACCCAACCGGCGGGAATCTCTTTTTCTGCCCTGTCATAAGACTCAATTTTACCCCTTTGACTAATAGATGTTGCGCAATCCAAAAAGAATGGGAATTCTTCATCCGTAGGTATCCCGAAGGTCAAAGGATTAGTTCCCAACATATTCTCTACACCAAAGGTAGGTGCAATTGAAGGTCGGGCATTGGTTCCTGTGATACCAATCATTCCTTCTTTTATAGCCATTAATGGATAAAACCCGGCAATCCCGTAATGAGTAGAATTTCTGACTGCAACCATGCCCATACCAAATTCTTTGGCTTTTTTAATGGCAATCTCCATTGATTTTTTTGCAATTACATGACCCATACCGTTGTGGCCATCAACGACTGCAGTAGTCGGACTTTCTTTTACTATTTCAAAATGAGTTATAGGTGATTGAATTCCTTTTTTAATGCGATCATAATAAATGGTTTTTAATCGGCCGATTCCGTGAGAATCAATACCTCTTTTATCAGCCGCAATGAGGACTTCGGCGCATATCTTCGCTTCATCTGCCGGAACACCGATTTCTTTAAATGTATCTACCATAAAGTTTTCCAGAGTGGTAAAATCCACCCAGATAATATCTCTGCTCATAATCCGCCTCCTTTTTTGATTTTGATTGATTTATACACAAATCTATATGGTTGTAAAACGATGTTAATCTAAATATTTTTTACCTTATTATGAGAATAATTATTTCGGTTTTCACCATTAGTATTCGAGAAAAATTTGAAGATGTCCTTCTTTAAAAAAGAATTATGCTAAATATCTGCTCTCCATCCTTTAATTTTTAGATGATTTATACATAATAATTATAGAAATTATCTTAACTTCATAAAAAAAATGACTATAAAAAAGAAGCCGGGTGATAGAGTAGGAATTGAAGTGAATATTAAAGTTGAAAGATATTATTAGACTTTATAAACCAACCGTGTCAATGAAAAGCTGTAAAACTTTTGCTCCACCGATAAAGGTTCCAAACATACTTCCTACATTGGCTAACGCAACAATTAATAGGATTTTTGTTACCCGATTATTAATAAATCCCTTAAATGTAACAATATTCCCAAGTCGTTCAAAATCTTCCACTCGAGGCCGTCGGATTAAAGCTTCTGTTATTCCAGCAAACCAGCCAGCAGCCAGTAAAGGATTCAATGAGCTTATCGGTGCAGCAATAAAAGCTGTAAGAATTGATAGAATATGCCCTCCGGCAATAAAGGTTCCCAAAGCAGATAAAGAACCATTCCATATAAACCACTGGAATATCTGATTAAAACCAGCAGGAGTTGAATACCTGAAAGTTGAAGCAATAATTGCTATCACCAATAAAGGAATGCTCCAGGCTAATGTTTTGAGCCAGCGAGAACCGGAAGGTATTTTGTTAAGAGCAATTAGATTATGTTCTTTAAATATTTCTTTTTTCATCCCGGGCACATGACCTGCACCGACGACCGCTACAATTTTGTTTCCCGGCGCCAATTTTACTTTCTCAGCCATGTATTGATCACGTTCATCAATTAAAGTACTTTTTAATCGTGGAAATGATTGTGCCATTTCCTTTAATGCAGCAGTTAACATATCTTCTGATTTTAATTTTTCAATTTCTTCTTCGGATATTTTTTCTTTGTTGAACATACTGAAAATCAACATAAAGAGCAGGCGTAATTTTCCCCAGAGACCAAGCTTTTTCCAAATACGGGAAAAGGTAACCTGAATATTTCTATCCGCAAGGACCAGATGAGCGTCAATTGCTTTTGCAGAGGTGATTGCCTGGATCATTTCCTGACCTGGATTAATGCCTAACTGTTGAGCCAATCTCTTCTGAAATGAGGATAAAATTAAATTAACCAACAGAAGCAGTGCTTTTTTTTGTTTGATGATGGTAATAATATCCATTTCTTCCCATTTTTTTTTATTTTTTATGCTGTTATAGCGAGCAGAACATAATTCCACACAAACACTATCAGGTTTTTCTTCTTCGATTATTTTTTTTACTTCCTCAGCACTATTTTTCGAAACATGAGCAGTGCCAATAAGAATAATTTCTTTTTCACCAATTTTTAAGTTATGAATGTTGCTACTATTTAACAATGATTATTTCCCCCAAACAATATTGATTCTTGCAATCGAATCAATATTATATCATAAAATTAAAAATATTTATTCCTTTGTTTTGCTTATCAGTCAACAGACTAAACAAAATCCTTAGAAATACCTGACAAATATTTTTGTATATCACTTAAAAGAGTCTGATTTTTAGATATCGATTCGTGGCAATTAACTTTCTTTATTTAAAAGT
Source organism: uncultured Atribacterota bacterium (assembly GCA_965602765.1). Lineage (GTDB taxonomy): Bacteria > Atribacterota > Phoenicimicrobiia > Phoenicimicrobiales > Phoenicimicrobiaceae > JAYEGH01. The sequence goes on from CBFCZX010000065.1 coordinate 5,462, forward strand.
TTTTATTTAAGTAATTTGTGGATACTTGATGAGATCTTTCATTCTGATGATAGAGGAAATGCCTGTAGTATTATCGCTCCATTCAATTTTTTCATATCCTAACTTGAAAAATATATTTATTAGAAAAGTATGGTGTTGGTTTTCACAAATATAAACAGAGGGCATTAATTATTCTTTATTTTTGGAATAGCGATACCGTTACTGCTCCGGATGTTACCCTATGGTGCCTGACAAGTTTAAATTTATCTTTTTTTATCAAGCTTGCCAGGCCATTATTTTTTAAATAATTTTTAAAATTTCTATAATGTTCGCCACCGGCTATTTTTTCAACAATATTAATGAGTGTTTTACTGTATTTAGCTGTCTTATTGTCAAAAACATAATCAATGGCCAGCATCAATCCATTGGCTTTTACAATTCGATATGCTTCTTCAATTAACGCTTCCTGTGTTTTTCTATCTTTTTCGTGTAGTGCAAAACTAATTATGATGATGTCAAATGTTTCATCTTTAAAACATGTCTTTGTAGCATCTTCACTATAAATATGTATTGGGAAATTATTTTTTTTGGCAATTTTTAACATTGAATTGGATATATCCAAACAATGAAGGTTTTTAAACCCATGTTTTGAAAGTAATTTAAGCTGGTTTCCGGTACCACAACATAAATCCAATATCTTTTTTTCCTTATACTCAAAAAGTTCTTTCATTACCTCGATTCTTATAGGTTTAAGAGCTAAATATAAAACAGGGTCATATATCCTTGCTGTAAAATTTTTATTAAACTTCATTTTATGTTAAATCCTTTTTTAAAATAACAAAGAAAAAATGTTGCTTGGGGATTAAGTTTTCATTCTTTCCAAAACATGAACCATCATTGAAAATAAAACTGTTATTTCTCCAATTGTAAAACTTAATTTGAGAAGTCATTTTTAATGACGTTTAGTCCCCAGCCATATCATATAAAGGGCATAAACTGCGCTAATAATTGCACCGGGCATGGAGGTAGTTTCATTGAATAGAGTCAGAGCAATAGCTGCTGCAAATCCCGAATTTTTAATGGTTCCTAAAAGTATCATTGAAATCCGCTCTTTTTGATTAATCCCTATTTTTTTTAAAAAAATATCTAAAAGAGTAAATCCCAGGAAAGTGCTAATAAAAGCAATAAATAATATTTTAATTAAAATATCCGGCTGTTTCAGAAAAGTTTGCTGATTTAATCCGATTACCGTTAGAAAAACAACAAAAAAACCCCAATTAACAATAGCACCCTTCCAGGGAATAATGGCTTGATAGAAATTTTTATAATGCAAAAAACGGGAAATAATGGCAGGAAAAATAATTAATTCGACCAAAGTAATGATTAATTTTGACATAGGAAATGTTGCAGCACCGGTTAATAGCCTGATCAAACCCGGCATAATAAAAATTGACGATAGATAAGTACCAAAAGTGGCAAACAAGGATAAAACTGAATTACCTGCTAACAGGGAGGTAAAAGGAAGAACTGCTACTCCCGGAGGCGCCGAAGCAACCAAAATCATTCCGATTTTTATGGGTTCAGAAAAATTAAACCAGTGGGTTAAAATCAGAAGCAATGAAGCTAAAAAAAAGTAATTAAAAATTATTCCAATGGCAAGAGGTTTAGCCAGACTTCGCCATTTTACAATTTCGCGCGTGGGAATTTGGACAATTGATACCGTCATCACCACTGCAAGCGCAGGAATTGTTAGCGGTTTAGTCATTTGTGCAAGTTGCGGAAAGATGATTCCCAGCATAAAAGCAAGCGGTAAGATAAAATTACGATGACTAAGAATTTTAAACATTTTAATTCCTAATATTTTTAGTTTTTTAATGTTTCCAGAGGAACCTATTAAAAAAGGAATCAATAATTACATGCTTAGCTAATATATAAATTAATGAGATAATCTTTCTGTATTGGTTTGAGAAAGAAAAGGATCGAAGATGATAAAATATTTATTTATTATAACATAAATCAGGAATTCTCTAAACCGATTATAATGGTATTTTAGAATTTACCAAAATTTACAAAAACACTTTGGGTTTTCCAAAAATAAAATTAGGAAGATCTCATTATTTATTATGGATCATTTTTAAAAATTTTAAAATAATTCAATAAAACAATAATGAACCAATTTCCTGCGTACTGCGTAACCCTATAGCAACACAATTAAATGGCGATTGCACCATCTATTACAGCCATGATATTATAAAATAGGACTACATAAATCACCTTAAAAGGATATCATCATTTTTAAGGACTTACCAGGGGAAATAAATATGTTAAAAGGTTTGATAAATCCTGACTTGTTCCACGGCTGGGGTAAAAGAAATCACTTTTTTGAAGGCTGGTACTTTAAAGTCGTAGAAGCAAAAAGGCAGAGGGCTTTTGCCTTTATTCCGGGACTATTTTTAGGTAAAAAAAATGAGGAATCCCACAGTTTTATCCAACTGTTACATGGCGCAGACTCTTTGTATAAGTATAAACGATTTCCCACGAAGGATTTTAATTCCCTTAAAAATAAATTTTCCGTTACAATTGAAAAAAATCATTTTTCACTTGACTGCATAAAACTAGATATCGATGACCCGAATTTTAATATAAAAGGCACTCTCAATTTTAAAAAC
>CBFCZX010000066.1:0-8007 GCA_965602765.1 uncultured Atribacterota bacterium
GTGTCTTTAGTAGATATAGTGATAAACAATAAGAAGTTAAAGGTTGAAGAAGGTATAACCATCTTAGATGCTGCCGAAAAGGCAAATATCAAAATTCCTACCTTGTGTGCAATGTCGGAAATTAATTTCCTACCCGGTTCTTGTCGAATATGTGTTGTGGAAGTCGTCGGCATGCCTGCATTAGTCGCTTCCTGTACCTACCCTGTTAGGAAAGGTTTAGAAGTTTATACGCATAGCGAAAGAGTTCTCAAGGCAAGAAAAATGACTTTGGAATTCTTACTGGCGAATCATCCCCTGGAGTGCATGACCTGTGAAAAAAGCGGTGATTGCATTCTGGAAAATCTGGCATATGATTTTGGAATAAAAAAATCAAGGTTCGAGCAAAATAGAGAGTATATACCTTTAGATGAAATCAATCCATTTATTGTAAGAGACTTAAACAAATGTATACTATGTGGCCGATGTGTAGAAGTATGTAACGAAATTCAACAATCGCACGCCATTGATTTTGGATATCGTGGTTCGCAAACGAAAATTATTGCTGGCGAAGATGTAAGCCTGAGATATTCTCAATGTGTCTCCTGCGGTCAGTGTGTTGCTGTTTGTCCTGTTGGTGCACTTATCGATAAAATGGCTCAGGGGAAAGGAAGAACCTGGGAATTTACAAAAATAAAAACAACTTGCAATTATTGCGGTTGCGGTTGTAATTTTGATTTCAATATAAAAGACAAAAAAATAGTAAAAGTTACTTCTAATCCCCGAAGCATTGTAAATGGAATACATCTTTGCGTAAAGGGACGTTTTGGTTATGACTATATTCATCGGGAGGATCGTCTAAAGACTCCTTTAATTAGAAAAAACGGAAAATTTAAGAGAGCATCCTGGGAAGAAGCCTTTCAATTAATCAGTGACAAATTTAACCAAATAAAAAAAGAGCATGGAAGCGATAGTTTAGCTGTTCTTTCTTCTGCTAAATGTACCAATGAAGAAAATTTTCTTCTTATGAAATTTACAAGGGCTGTTTTGGGAACGAACAATGTTGACCATTGTGCCCGTTTATGTCATTCTGCAACTGTTGCTGGGCTGGCTCAAGCTTTTGGTAGTGGAGCAATGACAAATTCCATTAAAGAGATTGCTAATGCTTCAGCAATTTATCTAACCGGTTCAAATACCACCGAAAATCATCCGATAATTGCTTTAGAAATTAAAAAAGCAGTTGTAAAAAATGGTGCAAAGTTAATTGTAGCGGATCCCCGGGAAATTGAATTAACCAAATATGCTACTTTATGGTTAAGGCAGCGCCCGGGCACTGATGTGGCACTCTTTAACGGCTTGATGAATGTTATCATAAATGAAGGTCTGGAAGATAGAGAGTTTATAACAAAGCAAACCGAAGGTTATGAAGAAATGAAAAAAACCGTGCTTAAATATACTCCCGAAATTGTAGAAAAAATATGCAATGTTCCGGCAGAAGATATACGAAAGGCAGCAAGAATTTATGCCTTATCTCCCAATGTTTCTCTTATTTATTCAATGGGTATTACCCAGCATACAACCGGTACAGATAATGTTCTATCTACAGCTAACATTGCCATGCTTACCGGTAATGTAGGTAAAGAAAGTGCTGGAGTGAATCCGCTGCGCGGACAAAGTAATGTACAGGGAGCTTGTGACCTTGGAGCATTACCGAATGTCTACTCAGGATATCAGAAAGTTGTTGATCCCCAGGTGCAGGAGAAATTTTCCAAAGCATGGGGAGTTGAATTATCAAATAAACCGGGATTGACAGTGGTAGAGATATTAAATGCAGCTTACTATGGAAAAATTAAAGGTATGTTTATTTTGGCTGAAAATCCGGCGATGTCCGAACCAGACCTTAATCATGCCAGGGAAGCATTGAAAAGAACCGAATTTTTAGTTGTTTCAGATATATTTATGACTGAAACTGCTGAATTAGCCGATGTAATTTTGCCGGGAACGACCATTGCGGAGAAGGACGGTACATTAACGAATACGGAAAGAAGAGTGCAAAAAATAAGAAAAGCAATTGAACCGATTGAAGAAACAAAACCGGAATGGGAAATAATTAGTGAACTTGCGCTGAAAATGGGTTATAATATGAAATACCGCCATCCTGCTGACATCATGGAAGAAATTGCTAAACTGACTCCTATCTATGGTGGAATTTCCCACGAAAGATTGGAAGAGGGTGGATTGCAATGGCCTTGTCTTGACAGGAATCATATGGGAACTGAATATCTGCACAAAGGAAAATTCAGCAGAGGAAAAGGGAAATTTACTGCCGTAGAATTTAAAGAGGCAGCAGAACTTCCTGATGAGGAATATCCGTTCCTTTTCACGACCGGACGGGTGTTATACCACTTTCATACAGGGACGATAACGCGAAGATCTAAAGGCTTAGACGAAATCTATCCCGAAGCATTTGTGGAAATAAATCCGAAAGATGCGGAGGATTTGAACATTAGAAATGAAGACATGGTAGAAGTAATGTCCCGCCGTGGCAAAATAACAGCAAAAGCACAAGTGACTGAAAAATCGGGAAAGGGAGTTATTTTTATGAGTTTTCATTTTCATGAAGCAGCTGCCAATCTACTGACCAATGCTGCTTTAGATCCGGTTTCTAAAATTCCTGAATATAAAGTGTGTGGCGTAAAAATAAGGAAAATATCATAATTTCCTAATGATTGTAGAAATATTTAGTGGAAAATTTATTATAAAATTATTTTTATTATTCGAACCGTATGAGACAAGATATGGAGCACTCTAATTTTAAAAAAGTATCGGATTTAACAGCCATCATTCTCGCAGGCGGCAGCAGTAGCAGAATAGGCCTGGACAGGAATAAAGCCATGCTGGAGCTTGATGGAAAAAATCTCTTGGATATTATTATTTCTAAAATGAAAAATATCACAGAGAATATCATGATTGTAGCTCCTCCGCAAAAATATCCAACTTACAATAATGTTGTCTCAGACCTTTTTCCCCTAAGGACCCCACTGGTAGGTATATATACCGGTTTAAAAGCTTCCACTTCATGTTATAATTTAATAGTCGGGTGTGACATGCCTTTCGTAAAGATTGAATTATTTCAATACATGGTAAAACAAATTAATTCAAATGATGTAATTATTCCTCGTTATGGCAACCAGTATATCGAACCTCTATGTGCAGTTTATAGCAAGAATTGTATAGAAGTAATTAAGAAAAATATTCAAGAGGGTATTTTATCAATTAGAAAAATATTGCCATATTTAAAAGTGAGATTTATCGAGGAAGAAGAAATAAAAAAAATTGATCCACACCTGAATTCGTTTTTCAATATTAATTTTGTAAAAGATTTAATAAAAGCAGATAAGCTGATGAAGAAAAAGCATTTCAAAGATGATCAAAAGGGAGAAAAGTGAGAAAAAACGAAGAAGAAATAAAACTGATTAAAATTATTAAAAATCATAAAGAAAAAATCACTGATTTAGTGGCCAGGGAAATATCATTTTCAATTATACTGAATGGGACAAAAATAGTCACTCTGAATTGTAGTCCGGGAAATTACAAGGCTTTGGGATTAGGATATTTATTCACGATGGGAATATTAGATAAAAAAGAACAGATAAAAACAGTGGAAATTGATGCAGAAAGTGGTCAGATGCGTATCGATACAGAGAGAGGGCAAGTACCAAAAAATGGTATTTCAAAGAAAAAAATTCTTGAATTTTATTATCCGGAAAATAGAAACAAAAAATTTGAAGCGATTGATTTTTCATTAAAGATTGAAGCAAATAAAATTTACCATCTTGTTTCGGAAATAGAAAACAGAGCCGAATTATTTAGACATACGGGCGGAGCTCATAGTTGTGCTTTAGCAGATAAAGATGGGAATATTTTACTATTTACAGAGGATATCAGCAGATATAGTACTATTGATAGAATAGTCGGTGAAGCATTTCTGAAAAGTATCATTACGAAAGATAAAATAATTATCACCTCTTGTCGGATTACTTCCGGCATTTTAAAAAAGATCATAGCTGTAAAAATACCGGTAATTATATCCAGAGCAGCCCCAACTGACCTCTCTATCCAATTAGCACAGAAAATTGGAGTATCTTTGATTGGATTTGCTCGAGGAAGCACTATGAATGTTTATACTTACCCGGAACGGGTAATGATCTAAATTTTATTAATAAAGGAATCATTTAAAATGTCTGGAAAAGAAGTAATAATAGCCATTGATCCGGGTACTAAAAAATGTGGGTATGCAGTAGTAGAATCCAATAAAAATGTATTACGGAGAGAAGTTATTCCAATAGAAGAATTAATGATACATATGAAGGAAAATGTTGACATTTACAATATAGAACGGTTTATTGTGGGAAATGGTACAAATTGTAAAGAGATAGAAAAAAAACTAAAGAAACATTTTTTACAATTGGAAATAGTGTTTATTGAAGAAAATTTTAGTACCTTAGAAGCAAGAAAAAAATATTTCAAGGCCTACCCTCCCAAAGGAATTTTTAAACTTATTCCTTTGTCCTTAAGAGTTCCTCCATGTCACTATGATGATTTTGTGGCAATTCTTCTTGCAGAAAAATATTTTAGTCAAATCGAAAATAACCGTTGATTTAAAGATGCCATGCTGATTCAAAAAGATATTCTCTGATGGACGTAAAATAATCGATTGGTTTTCGTTTCCCATTGATATAGTCATTGAACAAAAACTGTAAGCAAATCTGGCATCCGCGCATTCTTTTTCTTTATTCAAAAAATCGGAGAAAGCATATTTTCAGGACAGAAAAACGTTTTTATGTTATAATTTACTAGCTATTTATTCTAAAATAGTAATGATATTTTCGGAGGGAAATAAATTGACCAAGGTAAAAGTTTTTGCTAACATCTTAAAGGCGAATGATTCTCTGGCTCAAAAGAATAAAAAATTATTTAGCCTAAATGGAGTATATACCATTAATTTAATGAGTTCACCCGGGTCGGGGAAAACCACACTATTGGAAAGAACAATTGCTGCACTTAAAGATGAATTGAAAATAGCAGTATTGGAAGGTGATTTGCAAACTGCTAATGATGCGAAGAGAATAGAAAAATTTAATATTCCGGTGACCCAGATTAACACCGACGGAGCCTGTCACCTTGATGCTAATATGATTGATAATGCTTTGAATTTCTATGATTTTAATAATTTAGAACTATTCGTCATAGAAAATGTCGGTAATCTTGTATGTCCCGCTGGATTTGATTTAGGTGAAGATGACAAGGTGGTTATGGTGAGTACACCGGAAGGTGATGATAAACCTGTTAAATATCCCATCATGTTCCGTAAGGCTTCAGTATTATTGGTGAATAAGGTTGACCTTTTATCATACACTAATTTCAATTTATCTAAAGTCAAAGAGGACTCCCTAAAAATTAATCCTGATTTAAAAATATTTGAAATTTCCTGCAAAACAGGAGAAGGCTTGGATGGATGGTATGGTTGGCTGCGGGAACAGGTAAAGAAAAAGTCAACCGGAAGATTTATTTCCGATGAATCAGAAAAAATGCAAGAAAAATAAGGATTTTCAATAAAAGAATAAACAATATGGGCGGAAGCAGGTTAAGATATTTTAACATATCGATTATTGTTTTTTCATCTGTTGCATACGATATCAAATACCATATGCCCATCAATAGCAATTAATTTAATTAATTAGAAAGCAGTTTTTTAATGAAACTTAGAAAAAATATAATTATCAAGGGGATAGTGCAAGGAGTTGGCTTTCGACCTTTTATTCATAAATTAGTAAGTTACTATCATCTTTACGGTTGGGTACTTAATTCTGACCAGGGAGTAGAGATTGACATAGAAGGGGAAGAAATAGAGCTTAAAAAATTTATTGTAGATATTCAAAAAAAACTTCCGCCACTGGCTAAAATCGAAGAAATGAATGTGGTTGATTTGCGTCCGGTGAATTATTCAGAATTTTCTATTAAAAAAAGTATAGCAAAAAAAGATGACAATTTTGTACTTGTTTCACCGGATATCAGCATATGTACAGATTGTTTAAAAGAATTATTCAATCCTGAAAATAGGCGTTTTCGTTATCCTTTTATTAATTGCACAAATTGCGGTCCACGTTTTACTATCATAAAGGATATTCCTTATGATCGGGAAAAAACGACCATGCATAAATTTAAAATGTGCCCAATTTGTCAGAAAGAATATGAAAATATTGAGAACAGAAGATACCATGCACAACCTAATGCTTGCAGTGACTGCGGTCCCGAGGTTTCTCTTTTTCAGGGTAAAAGAAAATCAGAAAACATTGACCCCATAAAAGAAGCGGTTAAATTATTAAAAAAAGGAAAAATCGGAGCAATAAAAGGATTGGGCGGTTTTCATCTGGCATGTGATGCAACCAACGATAAAGCGGTAAATAGATTAAGAGAGTTAAAGAACAGAGAAGCAAAACCTTTTGCCTTGATGTCTCCGGATTTGGAAAAAGTAAAAAAATATTGCCTATATGGAAAAAAAGAAGAGAGTTATTTGATAGAACGCACACGACCTATTGTGCTTTTGAAAAAAAAGAATAATCAGCCCATTTCTTCGTTCGTAGCTCCTAACAATAATTATTTGGGAGTGATGCTGCCCTATACACCTCTTCATTACCTCTTGTTGAGAAATAATTTTTTGGCCCTGGTCATGACCAGTGGAAACATCAGCGAAGCACCAATTATCGGAGACAATCATGAAGCTATGAATGAGTTGGGGAATATAGCCGATTTTTTTCTTCTAAACGATAGAGATATATTTAACCGATGTGATGATTCAGTTATTAAAAAAATAGATGATGACATGGTCTTTTTTCGAAGATCAAGGGGTTATGTACCTTATCCTATTTCCCTTGACTGTAAATTAGATGAAGTACTGGCATTAGGTGGAGAATTAAAAAATACGATTAGTTTTTCTAAGGAAAATTATGTTTTTCCAAGTCAGTATTTAGGAGACTTAAAGAGCATGGAAACGCTGGATTTTTTAAAAGAATCCATCAATAACCTTAAAAGAATTTTTAGAATCAATCCCAAAGTCATCGCTTGTGACCTTCATCCGGATTATCTTTCCACGAAACTTGCAGAAGAAATGAGCGCTAAAAGGGGAATAAAAATTAAAAAAGTTCAACATCACCATGCTCACATCGTCAGCTGTATGGCAGAAAATAATATCAGTGATACGGTTATTGGTGTGGCGTACGACGGAACAGGTTACGGAGATGATGGCAATATATGGGGAGGAGAATTTTTAATTTGTGATTTAGAAAGATATACCCGAGTAGGACATTTAAAAAATATTTCCTTACCTGGCGGTGACAAGGCAATTAACGAACCCTGGAGAATGGCCTATAGTTATTTATATTCTATTTTTGGAAAGAAAACTGGAAAATTAGGCATAGATTTTATCAAGAGACAAAAAAGAAAAAATGATAAAAAGCTGCCGATTATTGAGAAGATGATTGACCAAGATATTAATTCCCCGCTAACATCAAGTTGCGGACGTTTATTTGATGCAGTATCTTCGTTAATAGGAATCAAAGATGAGATTAGTTACGAAGGTCAGGCAGCAATGGAAATGGAATATCTTTGCACTCCCGGAATCCAGGAAAGTTATGGATTCAAAATCGAAAAAGACGTCAAAAAATATATTATTGACGTAAAAAATATTTTTTTTGAAATAATCAGCGACCTTGAAAAAGGGACAAGCAAAGGAGTTATTGCTTCGAAATTCCATAATACTGTCGCCGAATTTACTTTAAACTTGTGTATGAAAATAAGAGAGGATATGAATATTAATAAAATTGCTCTTAGCGGGGGAGTATTTCAAAATAAATATTTAACTGAAAAAGCGATTTTTTTATTAAAAGACAAGGGATTCAAGATATTTTCCCAAAGAAAAGTACCTCCCAATGACGGGGGTATATCTTTGGGGCAGGCAGTTATAGCAGG
>CBFCZX010000067.1:0-7949 GCA_965602765.1 uncultured Atribacterota bacterium
CAGGAGACAGACGGTCTTTGCCATATAAAAACTGCTGGGACCAGCTGGTTAGAGGAAGCTAAAGTAGTAGCTATGAAAGAACCGAACCTTTATCGGGAAATTCACCAATTTGCTTTGGAGAATTTTGAAAAAGATAGCGCAACTTATAATCTGACGACTGAACTTTCCCGTATTCCTGGTATAGCTGCAATTCCTGATAAAGAACTAATAAATCTTTTCACAAAGAATGACTCAAGACAGCTTATTCATATAACTTATGGTTCCATCTTAAGAGCCAAAGATAATAAAGGGAAATACATCTTTAAAGATAAAATTTATAAAATATTATTTCAATATGAAAAAGACCATTATAGGGAACTTTCTAATCATATTAAGAGACATATGACACTTTTAGAAAAATTAAAATAAAGGTTTCTTATAAAGGAAACTAAACAATATATATTAATATATTATAAAATATAGGAAATAAGAATCGAAAACATTTTAGGAGAGAAAATTATTAATTGATATATAAATGTTTGATAAATTCTCCCTAAACTAAATATATTACTTTGATAGAAAACTTTTAATTCTAGATAATACTTTTTGCTTTTAGTCTAATTTATTGATTTTACCTGGATATGAAAATATATTTAACTTACCGTTTATTCTATAAAATAATTTGAATAAAATAAGTAATCAATAAAACAGTAAATAATATTTAGCTAGTTGGTTTTTGAACGCCTATTGCTTGTGAGATAATAAAATTTGAGAAGGGGATAGAAACAATGAATAGATTTTTAGATATGTTTAGTCTGGAAGGAAAAAAGGTAGTGATTACCGGTGGTACAGGAGTTTTAGGTTCTGCCATTGCTCAAGGCCTGGGTAAAGCGGGGGCAGAAATTGCAATATGCGCTAGAGCCATAGAAAATGCAGATAAAATTGCCCTTAGATTACAATCCGAAGGGATAAAAGCCCGGGGATATTACATCAATGCAATGGATATCGAAAAAATAAAAATTTGTAGAGATGAAGTAATGAGAGATTTTGGTAAAGTGGATATATTGCTTAATGCAGTCGGAGGAAACATAAAAGAAGCTACTACTTCCGAGGAATTGACATTTTTTGACCTTCCAATCTCTGCCTTGGAGAAAGTGGTTGCACTTAATCTTTTTGGAGGTGCATTACTTCCTTCCCAGGTTTTCGGCAAAGATATGATAAAAAATGAAGATGGGGGTTCAATCATCAATATTACTTCCATGAATGCCTTTCGTCCCCTTACCAGAATTCCGGGTTATTCAGCTGCCAAGGCAGCAGTCAGTAATTTTACCCAATGGTTAGCCGTGCATTTTGCCCAGGAATATAATAAAAAGTTAAGGGTCAATGCAATTGCACCGGGATTTTTCCTGACCTCTCAGAATCGCTTTTTACTCACTAACGAAGATGGCAGCCTGACCCCTAGAGGAAAAACTATTATTGCCCATACTCCTATGGAGAAATTTGGAGAACCGCAGGATTTAATCAGTGCCTGCATTTGGCTTGCATCCGATGCTTCCAGATTTGTTACCGGAATCATTGTTCCCATAGATGGCGGATTTAGTGCTTTCTCTGGAGTTTAAAAAACAGTAATAAGTAATAAGTAATGAGTAATAGAGAATTAAGATAGAAAAAAACAATTATTAGCAACAAGTAATATATGAGAAATAAATAGATAAAATTTAAGATTTATAATATATTACTACAAGAAGAAAAAAATATTAAGAAGTGGAAATTTAGAGTAAAAACAAAATAGTATAGAGTATGTAGTATATATTGGTAAGCAAAAAATGAAAAGCGCAGAATATAAAGATTAAGATAAAAACTGAAATGCAAATCAGCATTCTTTACTAAGGATTATCTACTATTCACTAACGACTAATAAAAATGGAGGGAAAAAATGGAAAAACAGAATATCGGATTAATTGGTTTAGGTGTCATGGGACAAAATTTAGTCCTTAATATGGAGAATAAAGGTTATAGAGTGGCAGTATTTAACCGAACCATTGCTAAAACCGAAGGATTTGCTAAAGGGGCAGCAAATGGTAAAAATATATTACCGACTTATTCATTAAAAGAATTTATAGATTCTTTAGAATCTCCACGCAAGGTAATTTTATTAGTAAAACAGGGCAAACCCGTAGATGATTACATTGAAAATCTTGTTCCATTATTAGATAAAGGAGATCTAGTGATTGATGGAGGTAACTCTTATTTCAAAGATACCATAAGACGTCATCAAAAATTAAATGATTTAGGATTATTATTTATCGGAACCGGCATTTCCGGAGGAGAAGAAGGCGCATTAAAGGGTCCGGCAATCATGCCCGGTGGGCAAAAAGTGGCATATAATTTAGTAAAAGATTTATTCGAAAAGATTGCCGCTAAAGCAAACGATGGAATTCCTTGCGTCTCTTATATCGGACCGAACGGTGCGGGGCATTTTGTAAAAATGGTACACAATGGCATTGAATATGGTGACATGCAATTAATTGGTGAATGTGTCTGGATTTTTAAAAATGCTTTGAATATGAATTCTGAAGAAATTTCTCAGGTTATGACCAAATGGAATAGTGAAGATGATGTGCTTCATTCATATCTCATTGAAATAACCGGTGATAGCATGAAAGAAAATAATAAAGAAGGAAAAGGATATTTAATCGATAGAACTGCAGATATTACCAGAATGAAAGGTACGGGTACCTGGACAGTACAAAGTGCATTAGAATTATTAGTGCCCATACCTACCATTACTGCTGCTGTTTTCTCTCGGGAAATGTCTCAGGATAAGGATTTAAGGTTAAAGGTTTCTAAAATATTGCCAAGCTTTAGAGAAAAATATTTAAAAGAAAAAGAACAATTTATAAAAATTGCCCACGATGCACTTTACCTGGCAAAGATATCTTCTTATGCTCAGGGTATGGCTTTGCTACAAGCAGCTTCTAAAAAGTATAATTGGGAACTAAATTTAGGCAAAATAGTCCAGGGATGGAGAAGTGGTTGCATCATAAGAGCCCAGTTTCTGGATGAAGTTACGAAGGCATATCAGGAAAATCCCGAAATGCATAATTTGCTTACTGCTCCACGATTTGCCCAGGTGGTTAAAGAAAGTATTGGAAATTTGGTTAATATCAACGAAGTTGCCAATCGTGTGGGAGTAGCAGCACCTGCTATGGGTAATTCCCTTAATTATATTATGCAATTGACAAGCCCGGTGATGGTCTCTGCACAGGTATCTGCTTTGCAAAGAGACTATTTTGGAGCTCATGGCTATTTCAAACTTCAAGGAATGGATAAGCCGGAAATAATAAAAACACCGGAAGGAAAAATAAGAGAATTTCATACACAATGGATGTTGCCCGAACGACCCGAAGAAGAATGGACAAAGTAAGTAAAAAGTAGCAAGTGATGAGTAATAAGTAACGAGTAATAAGCAAAGAATGAGAAAAATAGAAATCAGGTGTCAGAAGTCAGGAAGGGGAATTTTGAATTCTGGCTTCTGGATACCGGGATAGTTTTAAAGGTAAAAAAATATTTAATTATAATTTTGTGAGGTAATAAAAAATTGTTTTCAATTGAAAATTTTAAAGGAGAATTAACGGAGGAACAATTAGAGGCAATCGTAAAAGAAAGCCTAAATGATTTTAAGTCTCTCAAAAAAGTGCTTTTAATTCATCCTGACTATACCAGAACTGACTTTTCTCATAAATTGGTTCCACTAATTTATCGGGAATTAAAGGATAAGGGAATGGAAAGAATTGATTCCTTAAATGCCGGAGGGACCCACAGAGACATGACTGAAATAGAAATTCGAGAAAAGTTGGGTCTGTTTCCCCAAATCAATTTTAACCGTTTTTATAATCATGAATATAACGATCCTCAAAAACTTATTACGGTTGGAGAAATTTCCTCTTTTTTTGTGGCAGAGAAAACAAAAGGAGAATTATCTCAATCAATTCCCGTAGTTGTAAATAAATTAATTACCGACGATTATGATCTAATTATAACCTTGAGCGGAACAGTTCCTCATGAAGCTGCCGGTTATGCGGGAGGATTAAAAGTATTTTTTCCCGGTATTTCCGGTCCTGAAGTCATTGATTTTTTTCACTGGGCAGCGGTTATCGTGGGGATTCCTGAAATCATTGGTTCTATTAATAATCCGGCCCGGGAAGTTATAAATAAAGGTTCTTCCTGTGTTTTTAATAAAATAAAAGCGCCCACCTTGTTGTTTAATATGGTTTTTGAAGAAAAAGAACACAAAGTTAAGCCTAAAGGACTTTATGTAGGGGAGGGATTTGATGGATTTATTAAGGCTTATGAAAAAGCAGCGGAAGCAAGCTCCCAACTTCATGTCATATTTATAGATAAACCGCTTAACCTTGCTGTTCAAGTTATCGGTAAAAATTATGACGAGATTTGGACTGCTGGAAAAGGTTCGTATAAACTCCAAAGTCCCGGGGTGATGGCAAATGGCGGAGAAATAATAATTTATGCACCGCATATCGATTGTTTTCATTCTAATACAGAAATGGATTTCAATCTTAGAAAAATCGGTTATCATTGCAAGGATTATGTGAAAAATTATTTGAAATCAAATCCAGAATTTAGCAGAAACATAGCCTCTCATGTCATTAATGTAAGAGGAGATGGAAAATATAATAAGGTTACCGGTAAAGAGGAATTTGCTTTTAGGGTGACACTGGCTACCGGAATCTCAAAAGAAACCTGTGATTCCGTTGGTTTGGGTTATAGAGATCCAGATTCAATTCACCAGGAGGATTTTATTGGACCGGGAAAACTCTGGATTCAAAATGGTGGAAAATACCTTTATAAATTAAAGGATTAAGCAAATATAAACTAAATCTGTGTAATTTAATATAAAAGGAGATAGTGCACAAATGAAAAATGTGGTTATTGCTCAGTCAGGTGGTCCGACAACCGTTATAAACAATAGCATAAGAGGGGCCATTGATGGATTACTCACATCAAAAAAAATAAATAAGATATATGGTGCAAAAATGGGAGTGCTGGGAATTCTAAATGAAGAATTAATTGATATATCTGCGCAGGAAGCGGAACAGATTAACCTGCTTGCAGATACTCCTTCTGCGGGTACTTTGGGAAGCTGTAGATATAAAATAAAAAATGAAAAGGACCTAAATCGAATCGTTGAAGTCTTTTCCAGACACGATGTTGCTCATTTCTTTTACTGCGGTGGTGGAGATTCCATGGATACTGCAAATAAAATAAGTTTACTTGCCAAAAGAAAGAGTCTAGAAATTATTTGTACCGGTATACCTAAAACGATTGATAATGATGTGGGAGGATTGTTGCAGTCAAATGGTACTTTTGCGGTATGTGATCATGATCCGGGATATGGAAGCGTGGCTAGAAATTTAGCAATTAATATATTGGAAGCAAATGAAGAAAATAAAGCCAGTTTTACCAGTGATCCGGTTTTAGTTATTGGTGTGATGGGGAGAAAAATAGGCTTTATTCCGGCAGCAGCAAGATTAGCGGATCCGCAAAGACGAATGCCTTTATTGATTATTCTTCCCGAATCATTATCTAAAGATGACTACAAAAATAATTTAGAATTTGTCGCTAGGAAAATTAATGAAAAATTAAAAGAAGAGGGCAGATGTATAGTGGTTATCGGTGAAGGTGTCAATGTAGGAGATTTAGGAATATTACGGGATAACTTTGGTCATGCTCAATTTAGTGCTTCTAAAAAAACAGTTGAGCAGGTGCTTATTAATTATCTTAACGGTATTGACCAAAAGAATCATCAGGGAAGAGCACAAAGCAGGTTGGTTGTGAGAGGAATAGCACGTTCTGAAAGGCCCGGTACCCGTCAGAGACGTGAGATTGCCTATGTATCGAAAATTGACCTGGAAGAAGCTTATCAGACCGGAATGTATGCCGCTAAGATTGCATTGGCCGGGGAAAATGGATTTATGTCAACGATCATAAGAAATCCCGGCAAGTCCTATAAGGTAACTTATGATAAAGTAAAATTGGATATTGTAGCTAATTCAGAAAGAGAATTTCCTCAGAAATGGATTTCTCGTAATCGAGTAGATGTAACTGATGAATTTATTGACTGGGCGTTACCCTTGATTGGGGAGTCGCTTCCTCAATTCACCAAATTCAAAGAGATATTTGTTTCTAAAAAATGCGGGAAATATATTCCGGTGGAGTATAGAAAGTAAAATAGTATATAGTATCGGGCATATAGTATATAGTGAAGATAGGGATCAGTGTGAGCATATAAAATTTATCCTATGCGCTAAACGCTACCCGCTGTACGCTATTAAAAGAAAGGAGTTAATAATGGCTTTACCCAGACTTACTGAAAAACAGGTAAAAGAAGATGCAGAACAACAATTAAGAAAATTTAAAAGAACAAAAGATTTTTTAGTTGCTATTGATACCGATGGTTGTGTTACTGATAATATGAGTGGAAAACAGGTGTTAATCTTTCATCCTCAGTTTATGGAATTTTATCAATTATGGGAGATTGAGTCTTATTATCGGGAGGTCGCCGAATATTATAATCTTTTTTCTGTAGATAGAGGGTGCAATAGATTCATTGCCATACAGTTTATCCTAACAGCACTTAAAAAAAGAAAAGATGTTCAGAAAATATTAACAGAAAAACATATAAAATTGCCGGAGATCGAACCTCTAAGTAGATATATTAGTTATACCAGGAAAAATAAATTAGGATTGGGAAATCCTACTTTGGAAGAATTTTTGAATCAAAATCCTCTTGATTTGGCTTTATACAAACTTTTAGGTTGGAGTGAAGCAGTAAATAGAACTTTTCCCCATATCTCGGCAAAAATTCCTCCTTTTGACAATGTCAGTTCATGCTTGAAACTGATGGCGGAACATGCGGATATATTAATTGTTTCAAAAACACCTTATGCTGATTTAGCCAATTATTGGGAATCTCAGGAAATTGATCAATATGTTCAGATGATTGCCGGTCAGGAAATGGGTTCAAAGGGACACCATATTGAAGTAGCCAAAAAAGCAGGTAATTATGATGAAGACCAGGTAATGATGATTGGTGATGGCGGTGGAGATTTGAAAGCAGTCAAGGTAAATAGAGGACTTTTCTACCCTACCCCGCCCGGCTTAGAAAAAGAAGCATGGAAAAACTTTCCGGATGCTTTTGAAAAATTTATAAAAAGAGAGTATCGGGGAAAATATGAGGAAACTCTTTTAATTAGTTTTAATAAAGTATTGCTTACTTCGCCACCATGGTTACAAGCGGACTACAACCATATAGAAGCATATAAGGAAAAACAAAATTTAAGAAAAGATTTATATGAAAAGTTTAATCCTGAGGGCAGACTACTTATATTATAAGGAGGTCTGAACATCGAATTATTTTTTAAAATATTCCGAAAAAAAAGAAGGGAGGTTGATATAAAAAATCGTATATAATTATATATAGGCATGAGTATTTAACCCACAGTAAAAAATCTATATTTTGGAGGTCTTTTAAATGAAAAAGTTAAGCTTGACTTTGCTATTGGTCTTAATTATGTTATGTAGCGTAATTTTAACCGGCTTGGCGGCAGATAAAGTACTTCACATGTACACAGCTTTTGATACCGAAGAAGCAAAATATTATATCGAAGCTTTCGAAAAAGAAACCGGGATACAAGTAGAATGGGTTAGAATGTCATCAGGCGAAGTATTGGCCCGTATAGAAGCAGAAAGCGCAAATCCTCAAGCAAGCATGTGGCATGCAGGTTCAAACACTTCCCATATCAATGCAGCATCTAAAGGACTGCTTGAGCCATATAAACCAAATACGGATTTTGAATTAATAGATATTTTACATGCAGAGGATTGGGCATGGACTGGATTTTACACTGGTGCAATCGGATTTGTCTCTAATGTAAATTTCTTAAAAGAGA
>CBFCZX010000068.1:0-7941 GCA_965602765.1 uncultured Atribacterota bacterium
AGATATTCAAAAGCAATTGATTCCAACATTGAACGCCATAAACTTGCTGAATCGTTTGAAGCATATAATCCTAACCAGCCGGCACTTGCGTTAGACCAAACCGGATTTGTTCTTCCCTGTAAAAACGGCAAAAACAATGAATATTTTGATCCAATAGGTACGTTTTCAGCCATTCTGTCCATCTCTTCATAAAAGTTCTCGTCACCCTTTTTCCCCATTAGCTCATCTCTGAACCATCTTAGACTTAAGCCTCCTCCAGGAATAACGCTCCATGCCAAATAATAATCACCCATGGTATCCATTGCATACATAAAAGTCTTTTTAGCAGTGATTTCTTTTTTAAAATCGTCCACAGTAATATTAAAATTGGAGGCTGTCCCTGCCACGTCAGAACACACTCCCAAATCAACAATGCCTGAGCCAATGCAAGACTGTTGCATATCTCCTGCACCAGCCACCAGAGGAATACCTTCAGCTAATCCTGTTAATTCTGCTTCCTTCTTGGTTAGGCTTCCTACAATATCCCAAGGTTTTTTGACTTTCGGTAATAATTCTATCGGGATCTCAAGTAACTCTAGTTGTCTGGGAGACCAGTCTCTTTTGCGCCCATCAAAACCTAAAACCCAACCAGATAAATGAGCCCAATCAATATAAGCATCTTTTGTTTTTAATCCGCCTAATTTCCCCATTACATAATGACAACCGGTTACTATTTTTTTGGTCTTTTTGATCATATCCTTACGGTTTTTCAATAACCATTTCATGATCATGGGCGGAATAAATGCCCCGATAATAGAATTACCATTTTCTTTTTCCCATAATGGTTCAACATTTTCAGACACATATTTTACTTCTTCCCGGGAACGAGTATCAAGGTATGGAAAATACGGTCCAACCGGATTCCAATTATCATCAATCGGCACAAATCCACAGACAATACCGCTGCAAGAGATAGCCCGCACATCTTTTGGATTAATTTTACTTTTATCCATGCATTCTTTAATCCCCTCAGTAACAACTCGATAATATTGATCAGGATCCATTTCTGCCCACCCGGGTTTGGGGTAATCAATTTTATGTGGACGGTATGCATCTGCAACAAGTGTAGAATCTTCCGAGAAAATGGCTACTTTTGTTCCCATGGTGCCGCAATCAAACCCAATATAATACCTTGACATTTTTTTCTCCTCTCTAATATTAAATATTATGCTATATTAATTTTCTTCAATCATTTTTTTTACTTCTGCTGCGATTCTCTCCGGCTGGGGCACATAAAAATTTTCCATAACCGGTGCAAATGGCACTGGTGTATTGGGAGCTGCAATCCGTTGAATAGGGGCTAACAGATAGTCAGGAATATTTTCAGCAATTTGCATACCAATTTCTGCTCCAATACCGCCTTGCTTAGGAGATTCTTCTATGACAGCAACTCTTCCGGTTTTCATGACTGAATTAAAAATTAATTCAGTATCCAGTGGCCAAAGAGTTCTGGGATCGATTACTTCACAGTCAATTCCTTCTTTTGCCAATATTTCAGCCGCTATTAAACTGTAATGCATCATCATTAAACTTCCAATTAAGGTTATGCTGCTGCCCTCTCTTCGGACAATGCCTTTTCCAATAGGGACAATATAATCTTCTTCTGGAATCTCCGAAGAAGCATCAAGAACACCGCTTTCCTGTCTGGGCCCTTTTGAGCCATAAAGTAATTTATGCTCAAAAATCATAATAGGATCATCGTCTCTAACCGCTGCCCTTAATAATCCTACAGCATCATAAGCAGTTGCCGGGGCTACAAGTTTAATTCCTGGACAAGACAAGAAATAAGTCTCCATATTTTGAGCATGTTGAGCACCTCTTCCCGTAACGCCTACAGGGGCCCTCATAACAACCGGAACTTTTAATTTACCTCCGGACATATAACGTATTTTAGCAATTTGATTAACAATTTGATCCATTGCGCAAAATAAAAAATCTCCGTACTGAACATCGGCTATTGGGCGCATGCCCATCATTGCAGCACCGCAGGCAACACCAAAGATGCCTATTTCAGAAATCGGAGTATCAATCATTCTTTCGCGAAAATCTTTTTCTAAACCAAGGGTAACAGTAAAAGCACCACCATATCCGCCTGTTATACCAATATCTTCTCCAATACAAAAAACATGATTATCTCTTTTCATCTCACCATGAATCGCCATTCTTAAAGCTTCGGCCAAACTTAATTTCATTTAGGGACCTCCATATTTATATAAACGTCAGTATAGGTTTCTTCAGGGTTAGGTTCAGGCGCTTCCTGGCCATATTTAATGGCTTCTGCAATTTCTTCCTCGACTTCCTTTTCTATCTGATTTATTTTTTCATTGTTTAATATTTTTTCTTTTATAAGTATTTTTCCAAGAAAGATGATGCTATCCTTCTTCTTCCAATATTCTTTTTCTTCCTTTGACATATAGTTATTTGGATCTTTTCTGGAATGTCCACAATAGCGAAAAGTCACTAATTCCAGAAGAGTTGGCCCCTGTCCGGATCGAGCTAATTCGACAGCTTTTTTTGTTTTACAATAAACATCTAAAACATTCATGCCGTCTCCAGTATCTCCACGCATACCATAAGCTTGAGATCGGATAACGATATGGTCGATCTTCATTACTTTCTTAATGCTGGTAGAAGCTCCGTATTGGTTGTTCTCACAAACAAAAATAGCTGGAACATTATAGACAGCCGCCATATTTAATCCTTCATGAAAAGCTCCTTCATTAGCGGCACCATCTCCAAAAAAACTAACGACTACCCGATTTTCTTTTTTTAATTTAAATGCCAAAGCAATACCTGCTGCAATAGGAATATTTGCTCCAACAATAGCATTTCCATTAATCATTCCCTTGTCTATATTCCCAATATGCATTGCTCCGCCTTTTCCTTTAGAACAACCGGTTTTCTTTCCATACAATTCTGCTAAAATTGATTTTAAGGAAAGGCCTTTCGCTACAGCATGTCCATTGGGTCGGTGAGTTGAAGCAATAATATCTTTATCGAGTAAAGCAGAACAAACGCCTACAGCACAAGCTTCCATACCAGTATATTGATGAATAGTTCCCGGCATTTTTCCCTCTAGAAAAAGATATTTAATGCTTTCTTCTAATTGCCGAATGGTCACCATCTGTCGATACATAGTTATCAGTTTTTCTGGGCCTAACTCTTCTATTATTTTTTTATAATCCATATTTACACTATCTCCTCTAAAATCTTTTTAACTTCTTCCATGAATTCTGCCCCCTGTTCACCATTGACAACTCGGTGATCAAAGCACCCGCTAACTTTACAAACAGATCGGACAATAAAAGAGTTGTCATTTTTGACGAGAAACGTCTTCCTGACTTTCCCAATCCCTAATATTCCAGCCTGAGAAGGATTAATGATTGGATAAAATTCATCTATTTCATGAGTTCCAAGATTGCTTATGGTAAAGGTCCCTCCGGCAATCTCTTCAGGTTTTAATTTTTTATCTTTTGTTTTTTTAATTAATTCTACAACCTCTTCATTTATTTCCTCAATCTCTTTTTGGTCAGAATTCCTAATCACCGGAACAAAAAGATCATTTCCTGCGGAAATAGCAATTCCGACATTGATACCCTTAAAATAAAAAATTTTATTATCTTTAAAATAAGCATTTACTCTGGGCACTTCTCGTAGGGCGCGAGAAACAGCATAGATAAAAAAAGAATACATTGAGATTTTTTTTGTTTGTTCTAATTTTAAATTGCTTCGTAACTTTAATACATCATCCATTATTATCTGTGTCTTTAAATAATAATGAGGAATCGATGCTTTGCTCAATGTCAAGTTTCTAGCTGTAGAAATTTGATATTGAGATAGTTGTTCTTCTTCTATCATAATTTTGTATTTTTCTTTTTTCCCACCATTTTTAATATAATCATTCAAATCTTCTAAAGTGATCAAATGATTGGGGCCGGTACCTGTAATTTTCGATAGATCTATTTTTTTCTTGACCGCCATATTTTTTACCAACACACTGACTCGTATTTTTTTTCTTTCCTTTTCCTTTTTTTCCGTATCGAACTTGTTTTTTTCTTTCTTGTCTAAATTATTGACTTGTTTTTTTTCTATTGCTTCTCCCGGTTCTCCAATTAGTGCAATCACACTACCTGCTTCTATCGATGTGTTGGCTTCAGCTAATAATTGTAAAACAGTCCCATTTGTAAAACTCTCTACTTCCATGACTGATTTATCGCTCTCTACTTCACATAAAGTTTGTCCTTTTTTCACTATATCACCTGGTTTTACTCGCCATTTTATTAGTAAAACTTCATTGGTTGTTTGACTTAAATTCGGCATTTTTATCTCTACCACTATTTCATTCTCATCCCCTTCAAATCTTATTGACATTTTAATTTTTAAAATTGGTTGATTTATTTATATAAAAACTTTTACATGAGATAAACTTTTAAAGCCTATTTCTCTTACGTAAATGATCAATTAATACGGCTATTACTACTACGCTTCCAATTATAACTTTCTCCCAATATGGAGAAATGTCCAATAATACAATGCCATTGGCCAGGACCCCCATAAAAATAGCCCCTAAAATTGTTCCAAAAACCGTACCTTCTCCACCGCTTAAGCTAGTACCGCCAATAATAGCTGCGGTTACAGAGGGCATAAGCCAGCTAGGACCGATTGTTGGCTGCCCAGAATTCATTCTGCTTACAAATATCATACCAGCCAAAGCAGACAACATTCCAGCGATTGCATAAACACTCATTTTAATGGCTACTACCCGAATCCCAACCAATCTGGAAGCCTGTTCATTGCCGCCAATGGCGTAAATATTTCTTCCGTAGGGTGTATTTCTTAAAATCAAAATCAGAATAGTTGTGATTATTAACAAAATTACAACTGGAACAGGAAATGGACCAATCATTCCTCTTCCTAAATGTTTAAAAGAATCAGGTATTTTATTAATAGGATAACCACGTGTCATAACTAAATTTATACCTGCGCAAATTTCCCCTATGGCCAGAGTGACAATGAATGCATTCAAGCCTATTTTAGCAATAAAAAATCCGTTGATAAGTCCAACGCAAATTCCTATTCCCATTGCAATAAGAGTACAAATATAAGGGTCAATATTAGTAGAAACCATTAATTTTGCTCCGAGTATACCGCATAAACCAGCCACAGCACCTACTGACAAGTCAATTCCAGCAGTTAACAGAACTAATGTTTGACCCAAAGCAATTAAAGCAACAAATGTTATTTGTCGACCTAAAATACCTATATTATATGAAGTTAAAAAACTGGACGTGGATAAGCTTAGACCGAGGCATAAAAAAAATAAAGCTAAAAATATCCCACCTTCTTTAAAATCTAGTATTTTTGGTATATGTTTATTATAATTTTTTTCCATAGAATATCCTTTCTAAATTATCGTCTTATTTTTTTAAAAAACATAAATTAATACAAACTTTTTAAATAGCCTATGACTTTTATTTTTATTTATTTAACTTAAAGCAATTTCTAATATTTTTCTCTGATTTGCACAACTGCTTTTAATTTCTCCCTTAAATTTTCCTTCATGCAATACTAATATGCGGTCCGAAATATTAATAACCTCTTGAAGTTCAGAGGATATATAAATAATTGATACTCCCTGCTTAGTAAGAATTTTTAACAAATTATGGATTTCTGCTTTGGCTTTAACATCAATTCCCCTTGTAGGTTCATCCAAAAGCAATATTTTGCATTTCGTTAATAACCAACGACCCAAAATGGCTTTTTGTTGATTTCCCCCACTTAAGTTTTTAATTAATTGATTCAAATTGGGAGTTTTAATATTTAACTTATTAATATATTCTTGAATATATTCTTCTTCTTTTTTTCGATTGATAAAAAATAATTGAATTAATTTATTTAGTATTGGCATACTCATATTTTCTTTAACGCTTAGTTGGGGGAAAATGCCCATACTCCTTCTTTCTTCCGGAAGATAAGCTATCTTATTTCTTATGGCATCTCCTGGAGATTTTAGATATATATTATTAGAATTTATATAAATAAAACCAGAATCTGGCCGAGCATCGCCGAATATACATCGTACTAATTCTGTTCGACCTGCACCTACCAAACCGGCAATACCCAAAATTTCTTCATTATATAATTCAAAAGATATATTATGGAACTCGTTTTTTCGAGATAAATTTTCTACTTTTAATACAACTGCTTTGTCTTTATAATTATATGAAACCTGCTTTGTAACTTCTTCAATTTTACTTCCCACCATATACATAATCATTTCCTGCTTATTCAATTCTTTAGTATTTAACGTTTTTATTTTTTTTCCATCCCTCAGCACCGTTACTCTATCGGATATCTTTAGGATTTCCTCCAAATTGTGTGATATATAAAAAACGGAACCACCCTGGCTTTTAAATCTTTCTATCTTATCAAATAATTCTTTTGCTTCTTTCAGGGTTAAACTGGCGGTTGGTTCATCAAAAATAAGTATTTCAGCACCAAAGGCAAGTGCTCTGGCAATCTGAACCAATTGTTTTTGTGCGGTGGTTAACTTATACAATATTTTCTGAGGATCAATATCTTCTCCTATTTGTGCCAATATATCTTTGGTCTTTTTTGTCATTGTTTTCCAATCAACAACAAGCCGATTCATCTTAGATGGCGCCATTCCTAAGAAGATGTTTTCCTTAACCGAAAATAAAGGGACTAAATTTAATTCCTGAGGGACAATGCCGATTCCTAGTTCCTGGGCAATAATAGGCGAGTTAATATCAACTTTAATTTTATTTCTGAACACCTCTCCTTTATCTGCCCTAATAAGCCCAAAAATAATATTCATTAATGTGCTTTTGCCAGCACCATTTTCTCCAATAACGGCATGGACTTCTCCCTGTTTTAAATCAATATTGACATCCGTTAAGGCATGTACGCCAGGAAAATCTTTATAAATATTTTTCGCTTCTAATATAATATTATTCATTTTATTATTCATTCTTTTGTTTATAATGCTCTGCCGACAAATCATTTGTCGGCAGAGCATTATTTGTATCTAGCTGGAACCTAATAATTTATCTAAATCTTCTTTGTAAAATAATTTTGCACCGGTTTGATGCTCAACAGCAATGGTATGATTCTGATTCATGGCAACCAAATATACGACTGACCACCAACCTTCTTCCCACTGTCTCTGTTCAACCACAGCCTGGATAACACCTTTCTGCATGAATTCAACGGTTTCTGGCATTAGACACATACCAACAATTTTTACTTCGCCACTTTTTCCAGCATTTTCCACTGCTCTTGCAGCGCCAATTGGATTAGAGGCATTGCAGCAGAAAAATCCAGCAATGTCTGGATGGGCTTGCAAAGCTGTTTCGGTTAGATCAACTGCTGTTTCTAACTGATCATGATCGGGTCTTTCAAAAACAATTTCAATATTTTTATAATTCGCAATTCCTTTTTTAAAACCAGCTACCCAGGCTTCATGGTTTGGAGCTCCAGGCGAACCAGTTAAAATACCAATTTTACCTTTCTCGCCAATTAAATCTGCAAGAGCATCAGCCAAGATAATTCCGTCTTTTTCAAATTTAGAATGACCCACATAAATAGCACGCTTACTTTCCGGAGCATCAGTATCAAAAGTTATTACATTTAATCCAGCATCTACAGCACTGTTAAGGACCTCAGTATCAGCTTCGGGATTTAAACAAGCAACCGCAATGCCATCAGGCCTTGCGCTAATATTGGCTTCAATCTTACGAATATGTTCAGTGATATCAGCAGTGACTGGGGAATCCCATTTATATTCAATGTTAATGCCCAATTTTTTATACATTTCAATAGCAGCCTGGACACCTTCATCAACGACTTCGTACCATGGATGGACAAGTTTTGCGATAAACA
>CBFCZX010000069.1:0-7841 GCA_965602765.1 uncultured Atribacterota bacterium
ATTATTTCATTCTGATTCGATAATTTACTGATATTGAATTTTATTGTTGATTTATGCTTCAGTCAATCCTCAATATGCAGGTAAAAGCCTATCCTGTGAATAATAATCGGCAATTAGATTTACCGATTCATTAATTATTATACTCACTATTTTTATTATATATTTTCCTAACTAAAAGATTAGTAAACAAATATTCCCACACTTCTACCGGACATTATTTTTAATGACTCATTGCTTATCGCTGTATACGATAAACGATTATTCACTATTCGCTAACGACTAATTTTCCTTAATAATCATAGGAACGCTTTTGTAAACATCAGATGATAATAACTCAATTTTTTCTGTAGCGTTCTGTCTGATAATCCGATAGGTTTTTATTTCATAACCGTTTACTCCTTCTTGGGCGATAAATTCCTGCCCCTTACCCAGGTCATCATCTTTTTCCCTTATGATTTCATAATCAATAACCTTTTTATCTTTACTGATTATTTCAATTTCTACTTCGTTTTTTATTTTACCCAAAACAACTACTCTTAATGTATCCCCAATGACTTTTACAAAAACCACCACATCATCATCATAATTATTTCTAAATTTCAAATCTTTATACCCATAAAATATACCTGAATCTCTTCCCAGGGGTACATATTTTGTAGCATCTCCATAAATCGAATGATTATAGCGTTCTACAATTTTAAAATTTCCCAGGATAAGCGCATTGTAAAGTGTACTTGCCACCTGGCAAACACCACCTCCATAGCCATTTACAAATTTACCATTGGCTATAATTGTACTTTCTTTAAAACCGTCTTCTTTTTCAGCAGGTCCTACAAAATGATTAAATGAGAATACCTCATTTGAACCTACAACAATACCATTTATCATCTTAGCAGCCATGTCAATATTGTAAATAGTATTTTCTTCTTTTTCTTGAATTGATGTGGAGTAGTCTGCTAAACGGTATTTTATTCCCGTATTTTCCAGGATATCAAGTGTGCTTACATTGGGATTTTTTGTGATAACCGGTATATCCATCTCATATTTTTCCCCGACTGTTGAATTTAAATTTGTAATAAACTCTTCTTTAAATTTTCCTTTATTCAGTTCTATCCCGGTTACGCTTTCAATGATTTTCCCATTTTTTAATTCCGCTTCCTTTGGAAAACGGTTGATAGTTTTATCTATCCTATTTAATAAATCATCAAATTTATTTTCATCATAATTGACCTGAAATGGAATTTCATACTCATTTTTCCAAGTTGATACTCGCTCTCCTATTCTTCTTATAATATTTCCGTTTCGGCAAATATTAAAAGCATTTTCAATGATTGCAGATAAATCAACTGAAGCGAGTAATTGCTCTCTCGGATTTATCAGGAATTTCTCATTTTCAAATACAAGGACATGATTTGTATTTATTATTTCTTCAATCATTGGCTCAATAACCTGCCTTGCATCCTCTCTGTTCAATCCTCCCAAGGGTGCCCCCAAGACATTTACACCAGTATAAATCTTACCATTATTTCTTATCAAATCAATTCCAGCAAAAAATATTAATAGAATAATGAAAGATATTAAAAATAAGAACGCTTTTTTTATGCTATTATTTTTTTTCTTGTTTTTATAATAATAATTCAACGATTCAAACCTCTTTTCTAATATATTGGTTGATACTTCTTTTATATTTCGATATAATATTTCATGTACGCAGTTAATTTGTTCAATTAATCACTTATTAGCGGGAATAGCTCAGGCGGTAGAGCGTTGGCTTCCCAAGCCAAAGGTCGCGGGTTCGAACCCCGTTTCCCGCTCCATATATTTTATTTTATCCAACCGTATTCACCTACCAGGGGAACAAAAACACAACCACCATAATTTTTTATTTTTAATTTATTTTTTATTCTTTCCCCCAGGAGAAGTTCTTGAAAAGAAGAGCCACCTATCGGAATAACAATTTTACCATTTTCTTTTAATTGATATATTAGTTTTTCAGGTATCTGTTGAGCTCCGGCAGTAACCATGATGGCATCATATGGAGAGTAGCTTTCTAATCCCTGACTGCCATCTCCAATGAAAACTGTAATATTTTCTAAACCCAGGTTATTAAATATAGCTTTTGCTCTATCGGAAAGTTCTTTAATTCGTTCAATTGTATACACCATTTTAGCCAATTTCGATAATACTGCAGATTGATATCCCGAACCGGTCCCAATTTCCAGTAGTTTTTCTGATCCATCCAAAGATAGGCATTGCGTCATTAATGCTACCATATAAGGTTGTGAAATTGTTTGGCCCATTCCTATAGGTAGAGGACAGTCAAGATAAGCATCTTTTTCATTTTGTTTTAAAACAAATTTTTCCCGGGGAATCTCTAACATGGCTTGTATGACTCTTTTATCCCGAATGCCTCTTTTTATGATTTGATGATTCACCATATTTTTCCGGTCTTTTTGAAAATTCATTTAAATCACTTCATCTATCATTAAATTTATTTAATTTTAGCTATTTTCCAAATATTTTCCCAATAACATCCTGTCCTCTCAATACACCAAATAATGTATATATCAACATGGCAATTAAAAACCCCAGTAACATCCGAAAATATAAAATAGCGTTTTTTGCTTTTGGATTTTCTGACTGATAAAGACGGACAATCAATCTGGAAAGAGCTAAAACAACCAAAAGTAAGATTAATACAAAATATAATTGATCACTCATATTGTAACGATACACACCTATTCTTAAAATACTTTAAAATTAATTCATCTTCCATTTTTTCAACCATTGATTCATTTTCTGCAACATAGAATAATCAGTAAAATCAAGTAAAATGGGCGTAATAGCAACTTTTCGTTTATTTACTACTCCGGAATCGGTATCAGGCTCAATATTTTCCTTCTCAATTTCTCCACCTATCCAATAATGCACTCTACCACGTGGGTCATCTATATTACGAATTTCATCCCGGTATCCTCTTTTCCCTTGCCGGGCAATCTCTATTCCCTCCAATTGGTCATATTTGATGTTGGGAAAATTGATATTCAGTAACAAATTTTTTGGTAAATTTTCCCTTGTCAAATTAGATATTATCTTTTTTGTGTATCGTGCAGCTGCATCAAAATGATAATCTGTACCTCCATCGATAGATACTGCCAATGAAGGAATATTTCTCATTGCACCTTCCCGTGCAGCTCCCACTGTACCTGAATAGGTAATATCATTTCCCAGATTTGGACCCGGATTTATTCCGGATACAATAATATCCGGTTTATTATCTTTCATTATTTCCAATAAGCCAACAATAATACAATCTGCCGGAGTGCCGTTTAATGAAAAACCAAACATTTCACCTTTTACTTTGACCTTTTTAATATTTAGCGGCTTACGAAGGGTCATGGCATGACTTATGGTACTTCTCTCTCTATCCGGAGCAATAACCATTACGCTCGCAATTGTATCCAATTGTGCTTTTAATATTTGAATTCCTTCGGAGTATATCCCGTCATCATTGCATAAAAGTATTCTCATTCTTTATTACCCGATACTTTCCTTTTTATTATTTCATCTGCAACTATAACTCCTGATACTGAAGCCTGAATAAGGCCTCTGCTTATCCCAGCTCCGTCACCTATGGCAAATAAATTACTGATTCGGGTTTCTAGGCAATCTGAAAGTTCTAACCTTGATGAATAATATTTCACTTCCGCCCCATAAATCAGAGTGTGTTTAGAATACACGCCTGGTGCAATTTTATCCATTGCCTTCAGCATTTCAATGATATCGGTTAAAATTCTATAAGGTAAAACAAAGCTTAAATCTCCCGGAATTGCTCCTTTTAGGGTTGGTTCTACAATTGAACGGTTAATACGGTCCTGGGTTGACCTTCGTCCTAATTCCAAGTCTCCCAATCTTTGGATGATGACTCCTCCGCTCAATATATTTGCCAGATTGGCAATATATTTTCCATAAGCTATCGGTTCTTTAAATGGTTCGGTAAAATGTGTACTAACCAATAAGGCAAAGTTTGTATTATCTGTTCGATATTCCTGATAACTGTGACCATTCACATAAGTTATACCATCATTGAACTCGGTAGTTACTTCTCCGTAGGGGCACATGCAAAAAGTACGGACTCTGTCATCAAATAATTTTGTATAGTATACTAATTTTGATTCATATATCACATCTGTTAGATGTTTCATGGTAATAGCGGGAACTTCCACCCGTACACCCACATCTACGGGATTATTCTCTATTTTTATTTTCAATTCACTGGCTTGTTTTTTCAACCATTCAGCACCGACTCTTCCCGGAGCAGCAATAACATATTTTCCTCTTACAAATTCTCCATCTAAGGTTTTTATTCCTATTATTTTTTCATTTTCTACTAAAATCTTATCGACTTTAGTATTATTCTGAATATCAACGATGCCGGATAAACGGTCCTGCATTTTTTTTAATATTTCAGTACTCTTTTCTGTCCCTAAATGCCTGATAAATGTAGGAATTAATTTCATGCCTGCAAGGGAGGCGTTATGTTTAAAGGTATCTATAGTCTCTTTATCGGTTCCGTATACTTTTTTATCTGCACCAAATTCAAGATATATATCATCTACATATTTAATTAACTTTTCAACTTCTTTCTTTTTGATATATTTATCTAATTGGCCTCCGATTTCAGATGACAGATTAAGTTTTCCGTCACTAAAAACGCCTGCCCCTCCCCATCCTGATAATATAGAGCATGGAATACAATGATAGCACCCTTCGTCTCTCAAACGACTAGGGCAATTTCTGTTTTCGATATTTTTTCCTTTTTCAATTATCAATATGGATAATTTAGCTTTTCGAACCATTTCGAGCGCACTAAATATTCCGGCGGGTCCTGCCCCGATAATAATTACATCATAATAATTCTTCATTTTCATCTCTACTCCTTGTCTACCGTTTAAGAAACTTTTAAAAGATCACTAGTTAATTTTATAGTATTTTTATTGATAAAACAAATGAAATTTATTATCTCCTCTGCCCGACTGAAAGTAAAAAATAAATAATTTAACAACACTAACTATTATTTCGTCGATCAATATTTTCAATCTAATTCGAACTATGATAAATATCATTTTTAAATTTAAAAAAAAATAAATGTTGATAGATATCATTATTTTTCTCAACTTTTTTCTTAGAACATGGCGAAATTAATTTAGAAATATTATCACAAGTATAATGTTTTCACAAAATCAAAAACTGAAGGAAAGCAAGATGTCATCATTCCAGTTTTATAAGGGAAATTTGTTACGCGAGAGACTATCAAAAAAATAATTCCTTAATTCCGATCATTTTATAAGTAATCCTAATTAATTTATTCATGATATAGGCAAGTTACCATTTTAAGTACCAATCTTGTTTGCTGCACTGTTTAATTACTTATTAAAAGGAATAAACGATGTAAATATTGTTGAAGGTATGATCTGATCGGTAGAGAAGCTAAAAGAAGGAAATATTAAAAACGGAAAGCTTTTTTTGAATACCAATCCAGAACATGAAGTGGTAGTAACAAGCGTTGATTTATCCCGCTTGGTTAGCACTTCCTCTCAAGGCATCTGGCTATAAGTGCCTTTAAAAATCGCATCCAAATCATCATACGAAATAATTTTCGGCATAGCGAAAAATGTATAAAATTGAAGAAAGTGATTCTTGGCTTGGTTGCAAATAAAAATATATTACCCCATTAATCTTTATTAAATATATTACACCCCGGATGACTTACCGGTAATACTAAGGATATTTACCCTTATCACACTCAGATATTTTATCACTTCTTTGGGTATTTCCCAGTCTATTTTCTCTGAATATTTGTTCATTAGATGTAACAATGCTTTTCTTTTTTCTTCTAAATCCTCAACAACAACCGCTCTTCCTGTTCCAATAATGCTTTCATATTTCGTACTCCAATTACATGCTTTTTCATTTGACAATATTTCATACTGCTTATCAGTTTCAAAACAAATCTGACCATCTTTTTTTATCAGATCAATTTTTCTTCCCTCTTCGGCTGAATGAAAATAGAAGCAGTCTTTAATGTAAACAAAATGTACCGGTATAATATACGGAAAGGGTGAGTCATTAAATGCAATTCTACATACTTGTGCTTCATTAAATTTTTTGATAACTTTCGCTTTACCCACGATTTCCTTTTCTTTTCTTCTCATTTTCAAACTTTCCTTTTTTTGTCAATATTTAATCTTGGGAAATATATCATTTAAGCTGATATTCAATAATTAATGAACTGTTCCTGGATTACAAATTAAATTATTATATCCTGTACATTTATTGATATATTAAATCAAAAAACTGATTGGCTGTTTCCTTATCAAGATCCATTAGTATTTTATATTCACTCAATGCGGCATTTTTATCTCCTAAAACCAGGTAAGCAATTCCCAAACTATAGTGAGCATAAGTATGTTCCGGTTGGATACGTATAGCATTCTTGAAAGCTTCCACGGCATTTCCGTAATCCTCAATTTTATTGTACGCCCATCCTAAACCATAATAGGAATCCGCATCATCTGTATTTCTCTTAACAGCTTCAGTAAAAGCATTAATAGCTTCCTGATAATTATTCGATTCTCCGTATGCCCACCCTATATTATAGTAAATATAAGTATAATCTGGATCAATCTTGATAACTTCTTGATATGCTTTTATTGTTTTCTCATAATTTTTTAAAACATTATTCATCCAACCAAGGTAAAAAAATGCATCCGCATAGCGTGGATTTATCTCTATTGCTTTTTCAAAATATTGAATGGCTTTTTCTTCTCTACCTTCAAGCTTTCCAAAAATCATGCCAATTGAATAATATATCGTATCAGCCGATTCCTTCATCAATTTTGCAGCTTCTTCCAGGTTTTCAACCGATTCAGAAAACATGCCCAGCTCTTTATAGCTCATTCCCAAGTGATAAAATGCTTTCCCATAATCCTTTTGGTATTTAACCGCTTTTTCCATTGCGTCAATTGCTTGTTTGTATTCGCCAACCTCTTCAAAAGTAATACCTAATCCATAATAAGTTTGCGCATCGGCTGGTTCAATGAGTAATGCCTGTTCAAAAGCAGCAATTGAATCATCATACCTTTTTAATTCGTTATAGACCAAGCCCAAACCGTAATGCGCGCGGGCAAAATCGGGATTAATGCGTATTGCCTGTTTAAAGGCATCCATTGCCTCTTCTTTTTTTTGAACTTCCAAATAGGTTAAACCCAATTCATAGAATGCAGAACTGTAATTTGGTTTGTAATCAATAGACTTCTCGTAAGAAATAATAGCCTGCTCAAATTGGCCTGTATTTCTTAATATTTTTCCAATTTGAAAATATGTATCCGCATGTTCCGAGTCCATATTCAAAATCTGTTGAAAATAATTCAAAGCTTCCTCATATTGTTTATGATTATCAATTAAATCAACACCCTTAAAATACAGTTCCTCTATCGAGAGTTCTTGTCCGTAAAAGACATTGTTGCAAAAAATAAATAATATTACGATTGATACTATAATACTTATTGATTGTCGCGAATTTTTCATGATTTTCCTCCTGTATCAACTCCTATTTTTTTATGCTACTAAATCATGTTTATCATTGATAAGATAATCTTTTATTTTATATTATAATATATTTTATTAATCAAGATTGTCAAGAATACTAAAATAGAATGAAATTGCTACATAGAATGAATCTCTTGCAATAAGAAGCTGGTGCAATTCTCTTAATTTCAGAAAATTTTTTCAGCATTTAAAAAATCAAGAATGTACTAAGGTTTTCCAATTATATCTTC
>CBFCZX010000070.1:0-7821 GCA_965602765.1 uncultured Atribacterota bacterium
AATCTTTCTCGGATTACGGCCATCGTAAGGTCCGACAATCCCCTTATCTTCCATCAAATCAATCAGCCTGGCAGCACGGGTGTATCCGATTCTCAGTTTTCTCTGTAGAATGGAAATGGATGCCTGGTTATTGTTGATGATGACTGAAACTGCCTCTTTAAATAATTCATCGACCGTTTCTTCTTCTTTCTCTACATCCAAATCAATCATGGGATTTTCCATTGAATCCATTTCCAACGTTTCCTGCTCCTCACCTTCTCCGTAAGAGTTATCCTTTAGAAAGCTTACCACTTTTCTAATTTCTTTTTCGTTGACATAAGCGCCTTGGGCCCGTATCGGTTTGGGAGCACCAACCGGAGAAAACAGCATGTCGCCGTTTCCAAGCAATTTTTCTGCGCCATTTACGTCCAATATCGTTCGTGAGTCAACCTGTGTAGATACCGCAAATGCGATTCTAGACGGGAAATTCACTTTTATTGAACCGGTAATAATATCGACGGATGGACGCTGTGTGGCAATGATTAAATGAATGCCTGTAGCCCTGGTCATTTGAGCCAATCGGCATAATGATTCTTCAACTTTTACCGGAGAAGATAACATCAAGTCAGCAAGCTCGTCGATAATAAGGATGATATAAGGGAATGGTTTCATGCCATTTTTAATGTTATCGACATATTCATTATAACCTGACAGATTTCTTACGCCAACCTCTGCAAAAGATTTGAATCTTCTTTCCATCTCAGTGAGAGCCCAGTTCAATACTTTTGTGGCCTGATTTTTATCGGTGATAATGGGAATAGATAAATGAGGTATGCCGTTATACACATTCAATTCCACCCTTTTCGGGTCTACCATGATAAATTTAACCTGTTCCGGAGTTAGAGAAAATAGAATACTCAGAATAATATTATTAATACACACACTTTTGCCGGAACCTGTTGCTCCCGCAATCAGAAGATGAGGCAATTCGGTTAAATCTGCAATAATGGGTTTTCCGCTAATATTTAGACCTAAGGCCAATGGAAGCTTATAATGTTGTTCTTTTAACTCATTGCTTTCCAGAATTTCTTTTAGATATACTTTTGTCCTTTTTAAATTAGGCACTTCGATGCCGATAGCATTTTTACCGGGAATGGGCGCTTCAATTCTAACGGAAGCAACTGCAAAAGAAAGGGCAATATCATTGTTTAAATTGGTTATTTTAGATATTTTTACTCCGGGAGCCGGCTGAATCTCATATTGCGTAACACTTGGGCCTCGTGTAACTCCGGTTACTTTTGCATTAATGCCAAAATTTGCAAAAGTATCTTCCAGGATTTTTATGTTTTGTTCTATATTTATTCTTGATTTTGAAGCTGCTCTGACATCAAGGGAACTCTGGGACAGTAAAGATAAAGGTGGCATAACATAGACAGTTTTTTCTTTCACGGATTTTTTGTTACCTTTGTCAAAGTCTATTTTTTCCTGTGATGGTTTTGTTTCTTTTTTAAATCGATTCCGAGTAGCCACTTCCTGAATATCATTTTTTATCATTTTATTGTTTGTATGATAAATAATTTTCGGTTTGTCCTTTCTGGAAGCATTGGTTGATGTTTTTTGAATCATGCCCTGAACACGCTTTTTGACTATTTTCGCTTCATTCACAACCAATTTAAACATTTCGAAATAAGATGATTCGGACAAGAACAGAGCGGAAATCATGCTAAGAGATATAAGAACAAGATATGCTCCGTTTAATCCAAAATAGATAAAAAGGGAATTGGACAAAAAGTAGCCCATCATGCCTCCTCCCTCACCGGACATCGATAGTGAATAGGCATTTTTCATTAATAGTAATCTAAGGTGAATGAATGCTATAAAGATGACAAATAATAAGCATAGTGAAAATATCTTTCGATAAGGGCAGTTTATTTTTAAATCAAGCAAAAAGATAGATCCCAATAATAGCAGGAAGAATGGTAATAGGTAAGAACCTATCCCCATCAACTGGTTTGTATTTTCGATAATTAGATCTCCGAATATTCCCATTTTATCAATGAAGATATATGAGAAGATATACAACAACGATAATAAAATCAGTACAATTCCGATGACTTTATTCAACGTATTTTTTCTTTTCATATCTTTTTTTCTTTTCATATCTTTACCCGCTCCTCTTCATTAAAAAAGTCAGATAGAAAGTTACGGCAGAAATAATCCATAGATAATATGAAAAATAATATATTTTTCCTTTTTTTAATATGCCTATAAATATTCTCATTGCACCATAACTTGAAATAAAAGCAGCTATCCCGGATATCAACATAATATAAATAGGAACATTCAGAAAAAAAATATCCTTAATTTTAAATATAGTCGCGCCTAAAATAATGGGAATTGATAAAATAAACGAATATCTTGCTGCAAAATCCTTATCGAATCCTTTACTGAGACACGCAAGAACGGTCATGCCTGAACGGGAGATTCCTGGAACAATAGCAACAGTTTGAGCTAATCCGACAAATAGCGCGTCTGAACCTTTGGCATTCTGTATTGTCTTATTTCCACCCTTGTATACCCTGCTTCCAAACCACAAAATGGTTCCGGTAACGAAAAGCATCAATGATGTAATAATAGGTTTATCAAACAAAGTTTCAAAATAATCATTTAAAGTTAGACCAATGACTGCTGCCGGTATCGTGCTGATGATTAAAAACCAGGCATATTTTGCAAAGGGGTCATCCTGGAAAATTGATTTTATTCTACGGCCTTGCAGTAAAGCGCCAAAACTTTTTAAAAAAGAAATGATAAGTTTTTTTATTTCTTGATTAAATAAATAAATAACTGCCAGTATGGTTGCAAAATGCAGATAAGCTTCAAATGTTGCGCCGGGCAATTCAACCTTTAAAAGGTTTTTTAAAATAACCAGGTGTCCCGAGCTGCTAATGGGAAAAAATTCTGATAATCCTTGTACCAATCCTAACAATATAAATGACATAGCGTTTCCTAACTTTTTGAAAGTTCATCAATCACCATCAAACTGATATTGTTTGCATGGTCACCTATTCTCTCTAAATTGCTAATCATATCAAGAAATATTACGCCGGATTCCGGATAGCAAATTCCTTTATTCAACCGTTCAATGTGATGGCTACGAAGTTGTTTTTCTATATCATCAATTTCATTTTCTTTTAAAACAACTTTTCTGGCCAGAATGATATCTCTGGTACTTAAAGCGGATATTGAATTATTCAAAGAACGCTGGACTTTTAAAAACATATCTCTTATTTCGCCAACGGCTTTTTCACTAAAGGGCAGCTTTTCATTGATTTTCTCCTCGGTTAATTCAGCCATGTTTTCTGCATGGTCTCCCACTCTCTCAATGTCATTGACGATATTCAAGTAATCTGATAATTTCTCTGATTGGTTTATATTTAAAGACTTTTGAGATACCAATACCAGGTATTTGGTAATTTCTTTTTCAAGAGTATTGACGACATCTTCTTTTAAATAAACATTTTTCAGTTTATTGATATCATTTTCAATAAAAGACATGACAACATCATCCAGCATGCTCTGCACCATTTCGCCCATTCGTATTAATTCTTTATTAGCTTGGCTTAAAGCAATGGAAGGTGTATTTAGAATGTCTTTGTTTAGATATATTGGACCTTTTTTTAAGACGATCTCTTCGCCGGGTAGCAATTTTACTATCAATTTTACAAAGCCATTCAATAATGGAAGCAATATGATGGTGTCAATCACGTTGAACATAGTATGTGCATTTGCAATTTGCCTTGGTATGCTTGCCGAAGTAAGTGTTGCCAATTGAGTGAAATGAGATATAAACAATGAAAATAACAACACACCCAGAGTTTTAAAAACTAATTGAGCAAGTGCTACTCTTTTCCCGGTAATCGAGCTTCCTATACTTGCAATTAATACAGTAACACAGGTTCCAATATTACTTCCGAACATTAATGGTATGGCTGTATCCAAATCAATGATACCCTGGATGGACATGGCAATGATAATAGCTATTGTTGCACTACTGCTTTGAATAATTGCAGTAAAGAGTGTAGCAACAAGAACACCCAAAAAAAAGTTACTGGATATATTTGTTAACAAATTAAGAAACGGAGTATAGTTTCTTAACGGGCTTACCGCATTGGACATCGTGTATAAGCCTAAAAACAATATTCCAAAACCCAATAATATTTGACCTATATATTTATAATTCTTCTTTTTGGATACAAAGAATATGAGGAATCCTATACCAATTGCGGGGAGTGCATATTTTTCAAGACGAAAAGAAACAATCTGTGCGGTCACAGTAGTACCAATGCTAGCTCCGGCAATCACACTTATCGCCTGTTTCAGATTTAACAATCCTGCATTCACTAATCCAACCGCTATTACACCGGTAGCACTGCTACTTTGTATAATGGAAGTAATTAAAGTTCCGGTTGCAACCCCCATTAAAGGTTTGTTGGTTAAAAATTCCATGGTTTTTTGAATTCTTTCGCCGGCTATTTTTTGCAATCCCTCACTTAACAGTTGCATGCCATATAGAAATAATCCTAGTCCGCCAATTAAACCATAGAATAGGTCAATGGTCATAAATACCTCCGCTATGTTTACATCATATCTTTATTTTAATGTCTTTACTCCGCTATGCCCAAAACCACCTTCTCCCCTTTTGGTATTATTTAGAGATTGAACTACTTTGAAATTGGGGAAATATATTTTTTGAATCACTAATTGAGCAATTCTATCTCCCCTTTGAATTGAAAATTCTTTTCCACCTAGATTAATGAGTATAACTTTAACTATCCCCCGATAATCCGAATCAATGGTGCCCGGACTGTTAAGAACAGTGATGCCATGCTTAACAGCCAGTCCGCTTCTAGGCCTTACCTGGCCTTCATAGCCATCGGGAATATCGATTTTAATACCGGTAGATATTAATTTTATTTCATTCGGTTTCATTGAAATTTCATGTTCTTCTGCAGAAAATAGGTCAACCCCGGAAGAATATTTGCTGGCAGATAATGGAATGGGTAGGTCTTCACAACCTTCTATTTTTTCTATTTTTATTTCTACTTCGTTGTTTTTCGTCATTTATTACGTTTACCCTACAACAGAAAAGTTAATCATATTTTTCATTGTGATTATTATTTTCGACATCATTGCCGTTTTCTTTTGAATTATATTCTTCTTCGCTAATCTTTCTAAGATCAATTCTACCCTGATTGTCGATTTTAATAATTTTGACTAAGATGTCATCATTGGTTCTTACTACATCTTCAACTTTTGCAATTCTTCTTGGTGATAATTTGGAGAT
This sequence comes from uncultured Atribacterota bacterium, assembly GCA_965602765.1. GTDB lineage: Bacteria > Atribacterota > Phoenicimicrobiia > Phoenicimicrobiales > Phoenicimicrobiaceae > JAYEGH01. Next base: position 5,324 of record CBFCZX010000070.1, read on the forward strand.
ATGAACCAACCCTTCTTTTCCGGGGAGTATTTCGACAAATGCACCGAAATTAGTGGTTCTTGTTACTTTCCCTTTATACATTTCTCCGACTTTTGCTTCTTTTACAATGCTCTCAATCATTTGAACAGCTTCTTTTACCGATGCGTTATCACTTGAAGAAATGAAAATCTCTCCGTCTTCTTTTATATCAACAGCAGCACCGGTTATTTCAATAATCTTTTTAATGTTTTTGCCGCCCGGACCAATGACACTACCGATTTTTGTCGGGTCAATTTTCATAATAGTAATTTTTGGTGCATGTTCGGATAATTCCTTTTTCGGTGTATCGATGACCTTGTTCATGATTTCAAGAATATGATATCTTGCAGTTTTTGATCTTTGTAGTATTTCTTTCAATATTTCACTTGAAATTCCGCTAATTTTCAGATCCATCTGTATGGCTGTAATTCCTTCACTGGTTCCTGTCGCTTTGAAATCCATGTCTCCATAGTGGTCTTCAAGTCCTAAAATATCCGTAAGTATTTCAAATTCATCCTCTTCTTTAACCAAACCCATAGCTACTCCGGCAACAGGACTTTTAATTTTGACGCCGGCATCCATCAACGAAAGACTTCCACCACAAACCGAAGCCATCGAGGAAGAACCGTTTGATTCTAAAATCTCTGATACCAATCTAATGGTGTAAGGAAATTCCTCCTCTGAAGGAATGATGGCTTTTAATGCCTTTTCAGCTAAAGCGCCATGTCCGATTTCTCTTCTTGATTGGCCTCTTCTCGGTCTTACCTCGCCGACACTAAAAGGTGGGAAATTATAGTGAAGATAGAATCTCTGCGATGATTCGTCCTGTAAAGTGTCAATAAATTGTCTATCCTTTATAGAACCAAGTGTAGTAATTGCTAATGCCTGTGTTTGTCCTCTTGTGAATAATGCGCTACCATGCACCCTGGGAATGATACCGACTTCACAGGTGATAGGACGAACTTCATCTATTTTTCTTCCATCTGATCTTTTTTTATCGACTAAAATAATTTTTCGGAATATTTCCTGATATATTTTATCAAAAACTTCTTTGAAAATTGCTTTTTTATCATCTTCGATGTTTAGTTGATCAAGTATTTTATCAATTAGTAAATTTGAGGCATTTTCTCTCTCTTTTTTATCTACAATACAAATGACATCTTTAATATCCTGTTCAAAATCAGCTTTGATGTCCTGGTAATGTTTTTCTTTGATTTCATCATTTGTTTTATCAGCAGCATATTCTATTTTAGTTTTTTCTAAAACTTCCAGAAAATCTTCCTGAGCCTTTATCAATATATTAATTGAATCCTGAGCGATTTCAGTTGCTTTTAATATCTGATCTTCTGATAATTCTTTGGCTTCGCCTTCCATCATAACAATAGAATCTTTTGGACCTGCAATAATGAGATCCAATTTGCTTTCTTCCAATTCTTGCAAAGTTGGATTCACGATAAATCGGTCGTCTATCATGCCCATTCTAACTGCACCTATCGGGCATTTAAAGGGAATATCAGAAATCCATAAAGCTGCAGAAGCACCAATGATAGCCAATGTATCAGGCATATTTGTTTGGTCAAAGGAAAGGGTAGTTATAATGATTTGAACATCATTCCTAAAACCTTTGGGAAATAACGGTCTAAGCGGACGGTCAATTAATCTTGAAGTTAAAACCGCATTATTGCTTGGTTTCCCTTCTCTCTTAAAAAATCCACCGGGAATTTTTCCGGCAGCATAAAATTTTTCCTCATAATCTACCAGTAGGGGGAAAAAATCAATTCCTTCCCTTGGAGTACTAGAGGATGCAACGGTTGCCAGCACAGTGGTTTCTCCGCAGGTTACCACGACTGAACCAGCTGCCTGTTTGGCCATTTTTCCGGTTTCTATTTTTATTTTTTTGCCTTGTAAGTCAATTTCTATTAATTTATTATACATATAATGTTTATTTTTCTCCTTTTTTTGAAAAACATCGTAAATTGTTTATTTTCTTAGCTTTAAGGATTTGATTATTTCACGATACTTTTCAATATCATTATCTTTAAGATAATTTAATAATCTTCTTCTTTTGCCTACCATTTTTAATAATCCCTGCTTTGAATGAAAATCTTTTTTATTGATGATAAGATGTTCAGTCAGTTCATTAATTCTTTTGGTAAGTAGAGCTATTTGCACTTCCGAAGAACCTGTATCATTTGCATGATGTTGATATTTTTTTACATATTCCCCTTTATTTTCTCTCATCGAAATCATATTCTATTCTCCTTCGTTTAATTAAGTAATTAATAATTTATATTATTCCTAAATATTTTAACATAAACCTTAGCTACCTTCAACTTTTATAGAAGAAAGTATTGCTTATTCAGTATCATGTGTCAAGTCAATAAATAGTAAAAAATGATACAAATTCTCGAATTATCCAATTATTCAATTCACCAATTGGTACTTTATGTTCCTACGTTTTTTGCTCGTTTCTTCACTAA
>CBFCZX010000071.1:0-7780 GCA_965602765.1 uncultured Atribacterota bacterium
GTTTCTGGGAACCTGATATGGAAGGACCATCTGCATGGCAGTAAACCAGGTAGGTTTTGGCGACATGCAGCATCGGTATTGCTTTGTCTAAGGAGCCATTGCCAACCGGATAGTTTATCGCTTTGGGTAAATGACCCATGGCATACGCAGGTGATACGTCAATGGTCACCAAATCAGTTGTCTCTAACATTAACTTTAGTGCTTCCTGGGGTGTAACATCTACATAAGGCATGAGCATGGAAACGGGATACCCTGCATCGGTCCAGGCTTTGTAATTTCCAACTAGCCGGTATACTTTCTTAACACCTGCGTCAACCAGTTTCTGGGAACCTGATATGGAAGGACCATCTGCATGGCAGTAAACCAGGTAGGTCATATTTTTATCCAGCATCGGTATAGCTTTGTCCAGAGAACCATCACCTACCGGATGGTTGATAGCAGTCGGCAAATGACCATTTTGATACAAGGGTGACACGTCAATGGTCACCAAATCATTTGTTTCTAACATTAACTTTAGTGCTTCCTGTGGTGTAACATCCATGTAGGATGATTGTGCACTCACAAAACTTGCACCAAGAACAAAAATCGCAAAAACGAATATCAATAAATATTTTTCCCTCTTCATTTTAAATACCTCCTCTATTTTGAACTATTTAGAGTTGCAATCTGTTATTATTCAGTCAATTTGTTTTATTATCTTCTGTGAATAACCTCCTTTCTTGTGATAAATTGACATAGATGATTCTAATCTTCCTTTGATTCACTACCTGACTATTTCTTTGCAATAGAAGGACAATTTTAAATAAAAATTAGAGCTAAATAATAAGCTAGAGCTTTCAAGTAATCTATCATGAGCGATTTTGAAATGCGAATATAAAAATAGCAGGGGAAGCAAATGAATGCTTTCCCTGCAAACAAAAAGTTACATTGCGACAGTCGGTGGAATCATCACTGTATCAATGACATGGATGACTCCATTGCTGCACTCGATATCCGTTAATGTAATAGTTGCATTTTGTACTACAACAAAACAACCAAAAACCGAAAAAGAAAAAAAACTACCTACCACTGAGGTAAGTGAAGTCATTCCTACCACATCAGCTGCCAAATACTTACCGCTGACCACATGGAATGTCAAGATTTTACTCAAAGTAGGAACATCGGCAAGTAAAGCATTCAGTGTTGTAGTATCAATCTTGGCAAAAGCATCATCATCCGGAGCAAATACAGTGAAAGGACCTGTACCCCTCAAGGTTTCAACGAGATTGGCTGCCGTTAAAGCTGTAACGAGAGTTGTGAAATTACCATTTTCTATGGCCGTATCAACAATATCCGACTTGGTCGGGAACAGGAAACAACCATTAAACATTAAGACTACAACCAACAATAAACTAATTAAGATTATTTTTTTCATGATAAAAACCTCCTTAAAATTTAAAATGGGTAAATCAAACTAAATATAAATGTTTATCACCCCCTTTTCTTTATTCTCAAAGAAAAAGGATTTCTGGATTCTTGGGTACAGGAATTATTTCTCTGGTTGGTAGAATCATAACAATTAAGAATAAAAAGGAAAGAGCATAAAAAATAAGGAGTACGTCTCTTGGTGCGGACTTTTGTTTGAAGGTGTGCATATTTATAGTATCTTGACTCTTGGATTACTTTTCTTGTTTTGATAAAAGAAAAACTCTCTATTGATACCTTGATACAGAAGAAAATATTTAATTTTTGGTTACGTAATGATAGAAGATTAATGGTTGGATGGTTAGTATAGTTAGAAGAATGTTACTTAGTGGGTCTCTTGGGATAGAGATAGGCTGTTACTTTTAAGATTGATCTTAGATAATATAGCTACTTGTTTTAGTATAATGATATAATAGATATTATACTTATACCAAAATACGCTTATTTATTTGATACTTTATATAATTAATATCATAATTTTATTTAAAAATCAAACTTTTCTGTGAAAATAAGTTATATAAAGATTCCTGATGTTAGGCTTCACATTTTCCATTATTTTTTATTTCAAACAAATTTAATAATCTCTTTTGCTGATTTTTTTTCTATTTTAGGTATGACAGCATCTTTATCCGGATAGCCAACGACCATGATCAAGAAGGGTCGTTCGTTGGATGGACGAGATAAAAGATGATTCAGGAAACCCATTTTACTGGGTGTGTAAGTTAAACAGGCAAGCCCGGCATGGTGTAATGCAGATAGAAGTATGCCGGTAGAAATGCCTACTGATTCATTCACATAATAATGGCTTCTTTTGGTTCCATCTGGTAAAAGACCATATCTTTGAGCGAAAATAACGATGAGATAAGGCGCTATTTCTAAAAAAGGTTTATTTTCATTCGTCCCCAGGGGCTTCAAATCTTCTACCCACTTTAAGTTGGTTTTCTGGTTATAAAATTTCCGTTCTGCTTTTTCGGCTTCCTGACGAATCTGCCGCTTAACCTCCAGATCGCTGACCACTACAAAACTCCAGGGCTGCATGTTGGCTCCACTGGGTGCTGTTCCTGCGGCATAAATACAATTTTCTATAATAATACGAGGTACCGGGCGATCTGAAAATTGGCGAACGGTTCGCCTTTTTTTCATTTCTAAATAAAATGCTTCTGAGCGTTTCTTCATCTCCGTTAAAGGATACTCATCATCATTTAAAAGAGGATAAAATTCTTTTTTTTCCATAAAAATCACCTTTTTCCCAATACAGTTTTTGTGATCAGACTGATCCTATCTTTTATTATTTTTTATATTTAAAAATATTCTTTTCTTAGGTTTTAGGTTAAAAATATTTCTATTAATATAATAATATACAATAATTTTTTTTAAAACCCTTCTTTTTTAATTATAGACCCCAGTTAGATTGTTCTTCTTCTTATTTTATATTTTCAACAAATTGTATTTTTATACCATTTGGGTCAAGTATATATATAAACTTAATAGAAGGATTTGGTTGGAAGGGTCCTGAGTGTATTGGGATATTTTTTTTCTTCAATATCTCACTCATTTGTTCAATCGAATCAACGACAAAACCCAGAGAAATATCTTTTCCAATAGTAATATCATCTACTTTTGTATTGTAAATTAATTCTATTTGTGTCTCACCAGATCCCAGAAAAATAATTTCCATATCAGGGTTTGGTTTCATTCTCCTATTCATATTAAGACCAATAATTTCTTGATAAAAATATAATGATTTTTCCATGTCCTTTACATTGATAGTTACCCAACAAAATTTCATTTTTACCTCCTTAAAATATAGATATTAATTATATTGTATTGCACATAACGTTTCAAGATATCTGATGTTCGGCACCTTTTATTATACTACAAATCTTTCATAAATCTTTTTTCAAACAAAAAACCCTTCAGCAAAATACCAAATGACTTGGAATTGTCTGGCTCTTCTTTTGGGATACGTTTCGAATTTTTGATTTAAATGATAGCATGGTTAATAAGTCCGTAAGATTCCAGGGGCAGACTTCACATGCTTTTCAGAAGAAATATTCTTTTTGTCTATTTTAGTATCTCAAATAAATGGGTGTCTGTCCCTATTTACACCCCAGCAAATTAAAGAGTTTTTTAAAAGCAATGGGAATCGCATAGTTACTTGATTGAGAAATGGATACCCATTTTTCTTTATGCGAATCAAAATTACCGCCTGAAAATGAAGAAAAATGATATAATTTCATCAACCATATCCGGTGGGTAAAAGCATGGTTTACTTCTCCTATTAAAACAGGTTTCTGATTGATTTTTATTTGATAAAAATTTTCCAGGATATTTTGGATACTATAACCGTCGAAATTTTCCTTTTTCGCTTCCGTTGCCGGCAAAGCCCACATATTGGCTAAAAGTCCCCCGGGCGGACGTTTGACAAGCAACATTTTATTCTCCTTAAATAAAAGAGCCATCTCCATGGAAATCTTTTTTGGCCTTGCTTTCTTTCCTAAATTGGGAATGACTTCCTGCTTTTTACGCAGAAATGCTTTGCAAGTATAGTAAACAGGACACCCGGAACATTCAGGCCGTCGTGGTGTACAGATAGTAGCACCAAGCTCCATGAGCCCTTGATTAAACACACTCACCTCTTCCCGTGACATAATTTTTAAAACGAACTGCCGTATTTTTTGTTTTGTTCCCGCTTTGCTATTATCTGCGGTAATAAGAAAAATTCGACTTATCACCCGGGCAACATTTCCATCTATGGCCGGTTCCGGTATATTAAAAGCGAAGCTGGCAATGGCACCGGCAGTATAGGGTCCGATACCGGGCAGATTAAGAAGCTCTTGATAATTGCCAGGAAAACGACCTTGAAACTCATTTTTAACAATTTGTGAGGTCTGATGGAGTTTTATCGCCCGATTATAATAGCCAAGACCCTCCCAATATTTCAGAACTTCTTCTATTGAAGCATTGGCCAAACTTTCCACCGTGGGGAATCTTTCAATAAATCGGGAAAAATATTGGTTAACAGTTTTGACCTGGGTCTGTTGTAACATGATTTCCGAAATCCATATATAATAAGAGTTTTGTGTTTCTCTCCAGGGTAGTGAACGATGATTGACATGATACCAGTTCAGTAAATCCTGTTGGAATTGGGTAACTGGAAATATTTTTGACAATTTTTGTTGCATCCTTCCTATAATAATATAATATTATTATTTATATCTCTTGAATTGTGTTAATATGAATAATACGATGGTTTTATTATAACTGAACTCACCATTTTTTGATATAATTTAAATATAAATGCAAAAAAATGCTGTCGTTTTAGTGGAAATAATTTAAATAAGCCAAGCTAAAATATCATTGAAAAGATAAAAAATATTTTAAAAGAGGTAATATAAGATGGATAATAACTTATTATCATTGATACAAAAAAGGAGAAGTATTAGGAAATTTAATAACAAAGAAATAGAACAAGAAAAAATAGAAAAAATAATTCAGGTTGCACTATTGTCTCCATCTGGACACGCCAAATATCCCTGGCAGTTTATTGTGATTGATGATAAAAATTTATTATCCCGGTTATCTTTTTCCAAAATGCATGGCTCTGCATTCCTGTCCAATGCCCCCCTGGGAATTGTGGTCACGGCAGATCAAAAGCTATCAGATATTTGGATTGAAGATGCTTCCATTGCGTCTACCTTTATCATGCTAACCGCACATTGGTTGGATTTAGGCAGTTGCTGGATTCAAATAAGAAAAAGAATGCATTCGGAAACCAAAACTTCCGAAGAATATGTCAGAGAAATACTCAATATACCGGAAAATATAAATGTGCTGTCTATTATTGCCCTTGGTTATCCTGATGAAGAAAAAATGCCGAAAAGTGAGAATGAATTATTATATGAACGCGTATTTTATAACTCTTTCGGAAAAACATTCAATAATTAATTCAGCGGATAGACTGATAATCCTGGGTCAATCAAAATATCGTCCTGGCAGTAACCATAAACTGGGATTCAAAAGAATATCATCTTTGCATTAACATTCTACTCATTCCGTTTTAATTGCTCCATAATTTCCTCAACATGTCCTTCTACTTTAACTTTAGGGAATATTTTCATGATATTCCCCTCTTTATTAATCAAAAAAGTGGTCCTCTCAATCCCCATATATTCCCGGCCATACATCTTCTTCGTCTTCCAGACACCATATAATTCACAGACCTTGCCCTCTCCATCGCTAAGCAGTACAAAAGGTAAATTATATTTATTAATAAAGCTAACGTGAGATTTCGTACTATCTTTACTGACACCCAAAATAACGGTATCGGTTTCCTTAATTTCCTCATAATTGTCTCTGAAATTAATGGCTTCAAGGGTACATCCCTTGGTATTGTCCTTCGGATAAAAATATAAAATAACATTCTTCTCCCTGAAATTTGATAAGGTCACATCATTCCCCTGACTATCAGGTAGATTAAAATCAGGTGCTCTCATTCCTACTTTTAATTCCATTTTTTTACCTCCTTTTATTTTTAAAGGACCACCCGAACAGGTTGGTCTATCTTTATTGCATCATTGGTAACCAGACAATCATAAGCCCGAATATGCACACCGTTTTTATCAGCTGCTCTTAGGGCTTCACAAAAATCCGGGTCCATTATATCATTGGGTTTAAAACAACCTACTCCTTTCATCTGAATCAGAAAGATAAGATAATTTTCATACCCCTTCTTAGATGCATCAATTAATTCAAGAATATGACGGGTTCCTCTCATGGTTGGAGCATCCGGAAATAAAGCCACTCTATCTTTCTCTAGTGTTACTCCCTTCACTTCAATGAAACCTTTTTTATGATTATTTCGGTAAAACAAATCAAAACGGGAATGTTGATAGGTAACTTCCTGTTTTAAATATGTAATTTCTTCAATGATATTTAAATCGTTATTATCTAAAGCAGAGAAGGTTAAAGCATTGGGAATTTGAGAATCAATATTAATTAACCGAGAGCCCTTATAAGCACTAATCAAAGAAAATCGTGTTTTTCTTTTGCTGTTGTTGCTTGCTTTTTCTAAAAGAACTCTGGTTCCCGGTATTAAAATTTCTTTGCATCTGCCTGTATTTTTTACATGGACTGCATGTTTTCCCCCATTCATCCAAACGTTGGCGATAAATCGATTAGGCCTGTCAATAAATATCCCGGGAACAATTCCTTTATACTTCAAAACAATTCCTTTCTAAAGAATCAATCATTATTCATTGATTTGATAAGATATTTTTTCCATCATTTTAGTAAACTCTTCAGGGAACTACTCAACGCAATAAGACTTTTCGGGTAATCCAAGAGCTTCCCGAATATTCACATTATTTTTTCTCCAGAAATATTTCACGAATTATCATATTTTAATGCTACATAATTTAAGAAATCATTCTTTTTATCAATGAAAATAACCTTAAAATTTTGATATTGAATATCATTGATAACCACTGAAATGATTTCACAGGTTTATTATATTATGCCTATAATCCAAGCTTCATGGCAATAAAATAGCTTATCAGAGAAACAGAGGCGGACAACGCCATACCCCAAATGATATCTACAACCGTCAGTAAAAGAGGCCAGTCTTTTAGTGTAGCTAAATTTGTCAGGTCATAGGTAGAATAAGTAAGCAGGCCAAATAAAGCTCCCACAAAAAGAGCATTGAGCCAACTTTTCTTTTCTACTGCCGGAGAAATAACAAAAAAGACTAGTCCGGCGATAAATAATAAATAAAAAATAATGGCAGCAAGCCAATTAATATTTGTTTTCATTAAAAAACCAATCTGTTCACCGTAAAATTTTTTAGCTGCCAGCCCAAGCCACACCATATCAAAAGCAAAAAATACCGGTAATGCTATAAAATAAATTTTGATAAACATATTTGTCTCCTATTCCCGAACTTTGCGGTAGAAATTTTCTTGAAATAAATCAAAATTAAATTCTAACTTTCCCCTTGATCTATCTAAAGACATTCTTAACATTCTTCTTCGATTGAGCTCACTTACGGTTTTAAGGCAATGGCATCAATTTCAATCAAAACACCTGGAGGGAATGCTTGTACTGTGCTGGTAGTTCGAGCAGGCGGTTCAGCAGGAAAAAATTCTTGAAATGCCTCATTCATTCCTTTAAAATCATCGATGTTTAAAAGAAAAGTATTTATTTTTAATATATCTTGAAATCCTGCACCCTCTGCCGCTAAAATTTTCTCTATATTTTTAAATACCTGCCTGGTTTGTTTTTTGATATCCTGCTCGATCAATTTATTTGTTTTTGGATC
>CBFCZX010000072.1:0-7546 GCA_965602765.1 uncultured Atribacterota bacterium
TCATGGGTACTCCATTCAGCGACTTTAGTGATAAGCAAATTTAATTTGAAAAAATTTTGTACAAGTTTGGTTAAGAATCTCCCAATAGTCAAATTCTTTAATCCAATTATCTTTTTTTCAGAAACCTAAACTGGCTTTTCAATCATACTGCTTAATATTCTCGTTTAACGATTATTTACTTTCCACAGGCTCTTTCCAAGCTTACGATTTATTTCAATTTGTTTGCAATTTTTCTTAAATTAAAATGAATACATCGCAAATTTACCGTGAGCAATTTCATACATTGCCATATCTATAATAGCAGCGGGGTTGGATAAATATTCTAATTTTTTTGTAATGTCTTTACATTCCATGATAGTTCAAACCATTTTTTATATATTTTTAATTTTATTGCAGAAGGAACTTTATTTTTTATTTCAATTTAAGAGTTCTGATAATCTACTCAGACTATAAAAAAAGAGCGGTAACTCTTCTTGAAAAAAATTACCGCTCCGGCTATTATTTCTTTTATTCTATTCCCAGGGACCAACGATACCATCTACCGCCCAATCCATGGTGGTCAATTCAAATACTGACATGCGTGAACCTTCCGGTACTTTTAGATTTCCGTCGCGGTCATAAACCGGTCCATCAAAAGGATCAACAACCATCGATGGGTCAGACATCTGTTCATGACGTTTCATAACCAAATCGTAAACGCTGATCATTCCGAAAACCGGATCATCGATTTTCGTCTCCTTCAATTGTTCTTCGTATACCGGATTTATCAGCATTCCCGGTTTTGCACCCATTTCTACTGAATTCTCTTTAAGTAACCACCAATAGTCGACATCAGAAAGATTCTTAGCGGTGTATGCTCCAGCATAGACTTTGGCTAAAAAATCTAAATAGATTGCTTCCCAATGCGCAATCTGTCCTGAAACAACATGATCAGGACCGAATTCATACATGGGTGAATAATGTCCAAATGAAGCATAATCGCTCTCTGCTGCAACCTGTACTACAGTGGGAGAATCTTCAGTAAAAGCGAAAACATCACAACCATCTGCAAGCAATGCTTCAGTTGCTTCCTTGGCTGCTGCAGGGCTGAACCATTCATAAATCCACCGTGCATGAACTTCAGCATTTGGTTTTGCTTCGCGAACACCTCTAGCAAAAGCTCCCATATGGCGTTTTACTTCGGGAATCGGAAAAGCTCCTACATAAGCAGTCTTATTTGTCTTGGTAAGCGCACCTGCAATTAGCCCATTTAAATAATATATTTGATAAAAATCAGCCATATAGGTCATCATGTTGGGATTACGTTTAAAGCCCGAACAATGAGCAAAGATTTTATCCGGATATTTTTGTGCTGAAAGTAGTGTTCCATCCATAAAACCAAAACTTGTGGTAAAAATAACATCACAGTCTTCTTCCATAATCAGTCTGTCAATATATATTGGTTCATCTCCCTCGGCAATACTCTCTACATAGATTGTTTCCAACCATGGAAAAGTTTCTTCACAGATTAACCTTGCATCGTCATGTGCATGGCTCCAACCTAAATCACCAATGGGACCGACATAGATAAATCCTGCTTTAAGTGGTTCTCCCGGAACATATTCTTTAGCCATTATACCAGAAGAAAAGTTCAGCATAACCGCTATTGCTACTAAAATCGCTAATATTATTACTTTTTGTCGCATTGACATTTTTATCCTCCTTTATAAGGCAGTCCTAACAGTTTTATGTTTTTAATGATTCACTGCTTATTTTATCACAATTCTAGATAGTGCAGTGTTAACTATCCAGAATATCCAAGCAATTTATAATTGACTGCCTCACCTCCTTTTTTTACTATATAGCAGTAAGATTTAATGATATAAGAATTCTTGTAAGAAAATTTACGAAAAGTATCTTTAAAAAAAATTGTTTTGAAAAATATCTTCTCGCTAAAGCTTGAGAATGAGAAGTTTTTATTTATAAATAAGAACGAGTAGCTTTCTGTTAAAACTTTACCTGTATTAATCTTTTTATTATAATGTACCAAACACCCGATAAAAAAGCAAACAGAAGCTATAATAAATATTTTTCTATCATTCTTCTCCCCTAGTATATGGTAAAGTTAAAGCAGCAGGTGAACCCATACGTTTCTGCAAAGTTCCTCGGGAGACAAAAATTAAAACGATTATCGCAAAAGCATAGGGCATAGCCTTTAGCAACTCCGGGGATACCCATGGCTGTAACCGAAATGCCAGATGGTATAGAGCTGCAAAAAGATAAGCTCCTACCATCCCATAAGCCGGATTCCAGAAGGCAAATATAGTCAATGCGATAACAATCCAACCTGCTCCGGCAGTCATTCCCTCAGTCCAAGCAGGTCGATAAGCAACTGACAAATAACCTCCTGCGATTCCTGCTAAAATTCCACCAATAAAAGTGCACATAAAACGGACTCTACCGACATTTATTCCAAGTGAATCTGCAGTTGCAGGGCTTTCTCCTACCGAGCGAATTGTTATACCAATACGCGTCCGATAAAGGATATACCACATTAGTGGTACTATGAGAATTGTCAGATATACAATCAAGTTCTGGTCTTTGAATAAAATGGGTCCCAAAAAAGGTATTTCAGACAGTCCAGAGATAGTAATTTTGGGAATTGGGTGAGAAAGGGGCTTGCCTTCCCATCCGCGTCCAAACATACCAGATAAACCTAATCCGAGCATAGTAAGAGCCAGTCCTGAAACGACCTGATTTGCTTTAAGGGTTACACTTGTAAACGCATGGATTAATGAAAATATTCCTCCAATAATCGCCGCAACCAACATACCCAGCCAGGGATTTCCAGTTTTAAAAGCTGTGACAAAAGCAGAATAAGAGCCCATTATCATCATACCCTCAACACCAAGGTTTAAAATACCAGAACGTTCTGCATAAATCTCACCAAGTGTCCCCAGAAGAAGTGGCGTACCGTAAGCCAGAGAACGGCTAAATGTTGCAATTATCCATGATTCCCAACCCATAACTACCTCCTAGAATTAAAGGATATTTTATAGCGAAGAAATATCTCGCTTCCAATAAGAAAAAATAATATTAATCCATTAAATACATTAATCATTTGAAACGGTAAACCCAGTGATACTTTTATCACATCACCACCGGTCATAATTATCCCAAATAAAAACGAAGTTATTATCACGGCTAGAGGGTTTCGTCGTGCTAACCAAGCCACAATAATTGCAGTATATCCATAGCCCATTGAAATATTATTCGGCCCAAGTAACCGCATATGGATTCCTGCAACCTCTCCTACTCCGGCTAATCCCGCAAAACCTCCAGAAATGAGCATAACCAATAGTGTTGTCTTAAGTTGGCTGATACCAGCAAATCTTGCTGCATCAGGGTTCTCTCCAATGACCCGGATTTCAAACCCACTCCTTGTCCTGGTAACCATTATATACATGAAAATGGCAAGAATGATTCCCAAGATCAAAGTCGGCCAGTGAATCCTGGTACCATAAATCGAAGGTAGCCTTGCGGCCTGCGGAAATGTATCTGTATAGGCAAATCCACGCATGGAAGGACCTTTCCAAGGTCCATGAATTAACCACTCTACGATATAAAGCGCAATGTAATTCATCATAAGCGTTGTAATAACATCATTTAAACCTAACTTTACTTTAAGGATGGCAGGAATCAAGCCCCAGGCAGCGCCACATAAAAATCCACCGATGAACATTGCAGGTAAAAGCAAAGGACCAGATATTTTGCTAAAAAGTGCAATACCTGAAGCAGCAATTGCCCCCATAAGAAGTTGACCCTCTGCACCAATATTCCAGAAAAGTGCACGAAAGGCAATCGTTAATCCAACACCGCATAACAATAAAGGAATAGCCCGACGTACTGTCTCAGTGATTCCAAATCTACTTCCTAATGACCCGCTAAGTATCAACTGGTAAGCTCGAATAGGGGAAACACCGTAGATACGGAAAAATATGCCCGCTACTGCTAGGGCAATAAAAATTGCGATAAGTGATACGAAAAAGATCAATGAACCGGAGGCAACCGGTCTTCTTTCAATCTTGAATATAGGTTTTCTTTTCATTGCTCTTCTCCTTTGTACCGTGTGCCAGCCATCATTAATCCAATTTCTTCGATATCGGCATTTTCAGCATCCAGGATACCCATCACTTCACCATTAAACAACACTAAAATACGATCAGACATCGTTATAATTTCCTCTAAATCCTCCGAGATAAGTAGAGTTGCTGCACCTCTTTCCCGTTGGGCTAAAAGTATCTGCCGCACTTGTTCGGTTGCTCCGATATCAAGACCATAAGTAGGATGAACTGCTACAATCAGACTAGGATTTTCAGATAGTTCCCGTGCTAAAACAACTTTTTGAATATTTCCTCCCGAAAGAAGTTTTGCGGCTGTCTCACAATTAGGAGCAGCAATCTGATAATCAGAAATCGCATCATGCGCATTTTGTTCAATCTTCTGTTTTTCAAGAAATTCTCTACGGGAAAAGGGGGGATGGCGGTATTTTTTTAGAATCAGATTTTCGCGGATACTTAGTGCAGGGACAATTCCCATTTTAATCCTTTCCGCGGGTATGTGAGCAACATTACAATCATACATTTTCCTTGCTGAACAATTAGTAACATCTTTTTTTGAAAGAAACATCTTTCCCCTGGTTAATTTACGCAAACCAGTGAGTACTTCGGCAAGTTCGTGTTGTCCGTTCCCAGATACACCTGCCACACCAAGAATTTCTCCCCCAAATACTTCAAACGATACTCCGCAAAGAGCAGGAAGTCCACGGTCATTTAAAGTATGCAAATTGCTTACATCAAGTAGTTTTCCTTTTCGCTTCACCGGACTTTTCTCCAGGCGAAATACAACCTCGCGACCGACCATTAACCTTGCCAGGGCAGGTTTATCAGTATCAGAGGTAGAAAGAGTAGATATAACCTTCCCTTTTCTTAACACTGTTACTCTGTCACTCACCTGCATTACTTCATCAAGCTTGTGGGTAATAAATATAATCGTCAAACCGTTATCAACTAATGTACGCAAGGTAGTAAACAGTTGGTCAACTTCCTGGGGAGTAAGTACGCTGGTTGGTTCGTCCATGATAAGAATATCTACTTCACGATATAATGCTTTTATGATTTCTACTCTCTGCTGCTGTCCGACTGTCAATTGCCAGACTTTTGTCTGCGGATCTATCGGTAATCCATACTTGTCAGCAATGGTTGAAATCTTTTCACGGCTTTTACGAAAATTCATAAATGGTCCTGATCCCTCATCTAAGCCAAGAACAATATTTTCCTCTACTGAAAGAGTGGGCACCAAACGAAAATGTTGATGAACCATTCCTATATGATGATTGATAGCAGCACGTGGAGAAGTAATTTTAATGGATTGACCATTTAAGATAATCTCTCCTCCATCAGGTTGGTAGAGGCCGTAGAGAATACGCATCAGTGTTGTTTTTCCTGCACCATTTTCACCTAAAAGACAATGAATTTCTCCACGGTGAATTTTAAGATTGATACCATTATTAGCAATTACACCAGGAAACCTCTTGACAATTCCACGTAGTTCAATAGTATAAGTTCCTGAATTTTCCAAGTTTACTCCTTTTCATCTGCTAATGATAGTTAATTACATGCGATATTTAGCATGATAATTAGATGATTTTGGAATTAATTTTCAAAAAAATCCATTTTTATTCATTGCGGTAAACCAGTAAATTTTCTTTAGATATTTTCTTAATATTCTTTTCAGATTTCTTTCCTGTCTACAACAGTATAACAATAAATATATCAAAAGCTAAGTAAAAAAGCAATAATTTATAGACATACTTTTTTTTCTTTTTCTTTTAAAATTGCAGCTTTCAGAGTTTTAGAGGAAATGGCTCTTTCAATTATTAATCACTAATATTTTTATTAACTGCCAACCAAAAAGAGTTGACTAAAATAGTAATCTATAGGCAATAAATATGCCTCCAGGAACCAAGAAATCTATATTTTTCTTGTAAGTAGATGCCTATGAGCATATCCGTTCTATTCTGCTCATCAGATAAAATAACCTGACTCAAATAATATGCCCGGAATCAGTAGTAAAAATGACCACAAATAGTGCCATTTAACGTTAATTAATAAAATTGACATTAAATATGGTTCCGGATAAATAGTTTTTTTTTATCTTCCTTTTATTATTGACTATTATCTATTCATATATTGTGAATTAATCTAAATTAAACTTCCTACCAACTGATACTCAATCCCACCCCATAAGGGATAAACCATTCCAGGGCTATTCGGTCATTGATCTGATAGACCAACTCCTTGGTATTTTCCTGCCATCCTTCCCGGTCATACTGCCACCCGCAATTAAACTGTATCTTCCCGAAGTCCATCTGTAAGCGGGGCTGTACAAAGGGGAATGTATCCTCTTTTTGATATTTTATGCCTGCTCCCATCCAGAAGCGCAGGAAATAGGAACTGTAGATATCATATTCCAGGTAAGAACGGAAGATATCTTCGGCATAACCAAGGGTGTACTTCCAGCGATAGGCCGGAGAAAGCGACATTTGGATGCCCAAGTCATAATCCTGGTCAATGCTTCTCCAAAGACGAATGGTATTCTTCTCCCTAGCTGGTTCGTTATCTTCCAGGCTGAGTTCAGGTATGCTGGTATAGAGGTTATGCAGCCACATCTCCTCCCGGTCGTAAAGATGCTCCAGTTGGTGGCCTCTGAGTAAGATGGGTACCAGTAAGTCGGTTGCAACAAGTCCCGCGTGATTCGCCGGAAACTCTTCCGGAATATTCGGAGGGTTAATCACAATAACCACATCCCCTACTTTCTCATTGGAAAGGAGATAGTAGATATTGGGGGGAACACCCGGAAATCTGCTGTCTCTGGTTTGGGCTAACCACTCCAAATCACTCAGCCATTCTCCATGATAACCGGTATCATAATAGCCCAGGGCATCCTCACCTTCAAACCGATAGCGAATCCTTTCATCTTCTCCTTCAAAAATCATCGTTCCCTGCTTCCAACAACCGACGACCCGATTCGGATTCTCTCTATAAAAGGCAAAATCAATTTCACTGTCTGATACAATATCTTTAGCTATTTCATTTTTTTTATCGGGATTTTTTAAATAGACATTACGATGAATAAAAGCCTTTAGATCGTCTCCTACTATTTTCTCAATTTCTTCTGATTGATGAATTTCAACAAAATCTCCAAAAGACATCCCATGATCACAATAGATAATAATATTCACTTCTTCAAGGTCTAATTTCTTCACCAGGTGACCAAAGTAACGGTCAAACCGGCGGATGCTGGCTTCATATAATTCCGGTCCCATCAGATGTCCCAGGGAATCGGTGGTGAACCAATAAAATTGTATAACACCATAGGTTTCCAGAAGTTCGGGGACATTTAAGAGCGGAAAAAACATAAATGGATCAAGACCGGGTGCTCCGTAGATAAAACAGGCTTTCGCTCGGCGGGGAAGATAAGAAAGCCAATAAAAAAAAGTCTTATA
>CBFCZX010000073.1:0-7540 GCA_965602765.1 uncultured Atribacterota bacterium
ATCTATCGGATGTGAAAATAAGAAAAGAGGCATGTAAGAAACATGCCTCTTTTCTTATGGACAAAACGAATACAATTCGATAAAATATTAATGTAGTTACTTGCTTTATGCTAAGTTAGCTTATCTGGCATCATTTCACCAACTGGTTAACTGAAATATCTGGTCTTCGTCTTGATCTTAACCGGCTAACCAAACAACAAATGTAATTTTGCATTTTCTTTGCTAACAACTAATTTAAATAATTTGCTGATTCATTAATTCTTTAATTAAGATATATATTGAGATTAGTTAAGAAAATTAACAAATTTGTTATTTCTTAGATAAAATATTTTGCTTAACTAGCGATATGTACTTTCTAATTTGACTGGTCAGCTGTGTTACTTGGTCACTGAATAAACTTAACTAGCAAACCAGGTAACCAACTAACCAATTAACTAAAACAAGAGGTATTAAAAAATGAAAAAAATAGCAGTTCTCAGCAGTGGAGGAGATTGTCCTGGAATGAATGCAGCTATTCGGGCTGTGGTTAGAACAGGATTATTTTACGGACTGGAAGTTTGGGGAATTGAAAGAGGTTATTCAGGTTTACTTGAAGGGCAATTTACACCCATGAATATAAGTTCAGTAGGAGGAATAATCCAGAGAGGAGGAACTATTCTAAAAACTTCTCGTAGTGAAAAATTTAAAACCAAATCTGGCCTTGAAATAGCTGTAAAAATGCTTTCAAAATTTAAAATTGATGGACTTGTTACTATTGGTGGTGATGGAACATTGCGAGGCGCTCTGGATCTAAGTAATTTGGGAATAAAAACAATTGGCATACCTGCTACCATTGATAATGATTTATACAAGACGGATATGTCTATAGGTGTAGATACGGCATTGAATACTGTTTTGAATGCAATCGACAAAATAAAAGATACCGCATCTTCGCATCAAAGAGCTTTTATTATAGAAGTTATGGGAAGGAATTCGGGCTATTTATCATTAATCAGTGGAATTGCGGGAGGTGTGGAGGAAATTATTATTCCTGAAATAAGTTTTAATCTTCGGGATATGAGTTCAAAATTAAAAAAGGGATATCAAAGGGGAAAAGCACATTGTATCGTTGTGGTGGCTGAAGGGGTGGATAAAACTTACGAAATTGCTCACTATTTAAAAGATAAAATTGGATTCGAAACCCGTGTCACTATTTTAGGTTATCTCCAAAGAGGTGGATCACCCACGGTTTTTGACAGATTATTAGCAAGTCGTTTGGGAGCATCAGCAGTAGAACATATCCTAAAGGGTGAAACCTCAAAAATGGTAGGATTAATTGGTAATGATGTAAAAGCAACTGAATTAAAGACCGTGCTGAGCAGGCAAAAAAATATTAATCAAGATATATATGATTTAGCTCAAATATTAGCAAGATAATAAATAGTCCTTGGTGAATAGTTGTTAGTTAAAAAAATTATTCAAAAACTGGTTTTGTATTTTGCATTTTCTTTGCCAATGACAATTCACTATTCACTAACGATTAATCTAATTAACAAAGGAATAACCGAATGAGTTTACCCGGAATATTATCTATATGGGAGCAATCCGAAGAATTTAAAAATGTCATTAAAATAGTTCAAAACAAAGAGACTTATGAGACATATATATTTGGATTAAATGATAATGTATGCCCCATTTTTATTTCAGCAATGCAGATTGAAACAGAGAAGCCTTTACTGGTCATCACTGATACACAGGAACATGCTTTAAGAGTTTATCAGGATATTAATACGTTTTTAAATAAGTTTTCCCGTAATAAAGCAGAGGTTATGCTTTTTCCTTCTTTTGATGTTCTTCCATACGAAAATATAAATCCGGATCCTCAAGTTATTCAAAAGAGAATCAATGTATTAAAAGAGCTTACTTTAGACTTTCAAAAACGGGAAAAAACCGTACTGGTGGCTGATGCAAAAGCTCTCCTGCCAAAACTTACTTCTCCTCGTTCTTTTCAAAAAAGCAGTTTAGAATTAAAAATAGGTCATTTATTGAAAAAAGATGAATTTATCAGCCTGCTGGTTAATAAAAAGTATCATACGGTTGAAATCGTCGAGGAAAGGGGCGAATTTAGTTCAAGAGGAGGTATAATTGATTTTTTCCCAATGGCCAGCGAAAATCCAATCCGTTTGGAATTATTTGGTGACCAAATAGAATCCATAAGATATTTCAGTCCGTCTACGCAAAGGTCACTAAAAAAAATCAATCATTATACATTCTCGCCTTTTCAGCAATATGCGGAGAGATCAATTTCTAATTATTATTACAGTACATTGTTCGATTATATTTCTCCTGATACCATTATCATTTTTAATGAAATAAAAAAAGTGAAAGAAAAAGTTGAAGAATTTCAGGAAGAGATAGATGATATCCATTCAAAAACAAAAAAAGATCAGATTGAAAAAATATTTTCACCTTCTTCTTATTTTATTTTTTGGCAGGAATTAAAAGAGAAATTAAAAAATAAAAAAATTTTTATTTTTAACTATTTTTCTGAAGAGATAAAAAACATAAGTAAAAATTCCGAAAAAAATATTAACAAATATTTTCTGAAAAGTCAGAGATTAAATTCTTATTTTGGTAATCTGGATTTATTCACTAAAGACCTTCAAGTATGGAAAAATAAAAAAGAAAATATTATCATTCTGGTGAGAAACGAAGGGCGGGCTAATCGCCTAGCAGAAATTTTAGAAGAAAGAGGGATTAGCCAATTTACGTTGGATGGAATGGATCAATATCAAATCAAAAATGATTATGGAATTTTTATTACCTATGGTTATTTTAGCGGTGGATTCAGATTGTATCATCCGGCACTATATTTCATCACCGATAATGAAATATTCGGAAAAGAAAGACGAAAAAGATACCGGTTGCCAAAATATAAAAGCCAGGTATTGACGACCATTATGGATATTTCCCCTGGTGAATATGTTGTTCATGTTAATCATGGCATCGGAGTTTATCGGGGAATTATCAATAAAGATGTAGGTGGATTTAAGCAGGATTATCTTTTGGTAGAATATGCTTCAGATGATAAGCTTTTTGTTCCGGTGGATCAATTTAACCTGGTTCATAAATATGTGGGAATTAAAGATAAAAGCCCAAAAGTTCATCGTTTAGGGGGAATTTCCTGGGGGAGTGCTAAAAAAAGAGTAAAATACTCCATTCAAAAAATGGCTGAAGAGCTCTATTACCTATACATTACCAGAAAAAAAGCAAGAGGATTTTCTTTTTCCAAAGATACAAATTGGCAGCAAGAACTAGAAATGTCTTTTCCTTTTGAGGAAACACGTGATCAATTGATAGCGCTTTCAGAAGTAAAAACAGATATGGAAATTGCCAGGCCGATGGAAAGACTGGTTTGCGGAGATGTGGGATATGGAAAGACTGAAATTGCTATTAGAGCTGCATTTAAAGCTGTCATGGACGGAAAACAGGTAGCCGTTTTGGCACCTACTACAATATTGGCACAACAACATCATGATACATTTAGAGAGAGGATTAATTCATTTCCGGTTCATATAGATATGCTTTCCCGATTTCGAACTAAAGGGGAACAAAAAAATATTTTAAAAAAAATAAAAAGTGGAGATGTGGATATTGTCATCGGAACCCATCGTCTGGTTCAGAATGATATTGAATTTAAAGATTTAGGTTTGCTTATCATTGATGAGGAGCAGCGGTTTGGTGTGGTACACAAAGAAAAAATAAAAAGAATGAAAGAGAGCATAGATTCCCTCACCCTAACCGCAACACCTATACCGCGAACTTTACATATGTCTCTTGTCGGAGCAAGGGATTTAAGTGTAATAAGCACACCTCCTGAAAACAGATTTCCTATTGCCACTTACATATCACAAAGACAGAATAATGTGATTATTGAAGCAATTAGAAGGGAATTAGATAGAGGTGGACAGGTTTTCTTTGTGCATAATCGTGTTAAAAGTATTTATAAAATAGCTCGAGATTTAAATCGGATGATTCCGGCAGCAAAAATTGGTATTGCCCATGGCCAAATGGCCGAGGAAGAACTGGAAGATGTGATGATTGATTTTTTGGAGAAAAGATATGATATACTCATGTGTACTACAATTATTGAAATTGGCTTGGATATCCCGAATGTTAATACAATTATCGTTGACAATGCTCATAGATTTGGACTTTCACAGCTTTATCAGTTAAGGGGCAGAGTTGGAAGAACGGATCGGAGAGCTTATGCATATTTTCTTTATCCTAAAATAGATTCAATCACTGAAACCGCAAAAAAAAGATTAGAAGCTATTAAAGAATTTAGCGAATTGGGTTCCGGTTTTAAATTGGCCATGCGAGATTTGGAAATTCGGGGAGCAGGAAACTTACTGGGAAAGGAACAACATGGTTTTGTGAGCGAGATTGGTTTTAATTTATACTGCAGTTTATTGGAAGAAGCGATTCAAGAATTAAAGGAAGGAGAAAAACACCCGGGGAAAATGGAAAAAAAGAAAGATAAAATATTGCCTTTGGTTGAAATTAAAATAGATGCATACATCCCCAGGGAGTATATTCCTGATTTAAAGCAACGATTATTATATTATCAAAAACTTGCACAGGTTACTCAAATGGAAGAATTAGAAGAGATCAAGGAAGAACTGAAGGATAGATATGGTGTTTTTTTAAATAAAGTAAGAAATTTATTGGAAATAGTGTCTTTAAAAATATCTCTTCAAAAATTATCTATCGAACACTTGGAAGTAAAAGAGCATAGAATGATAATTCGATATCAAAATATATCAGAAATAGAAAAAAAATTGGAAAAAATGCCTTTATATTTCCGAAAGAGAATAAAGGAGGAAAAAAGAACAAAGCAGGGGATATCTAATCTTGATATCTCTGATATAAAAAATAAAGATGTTTTGAAATTTCTAAAGGAGTTTGTGATAAACTTAACGAAGTGAAAAATTGTTGGTTGGTTAACTGGTTATCTAGTTAAAAAATATGCGCATATTAGATTTATGCATGATAAAATCTATTGATAAATGTATATAATGGTGAATATTTTTATTAACAAATTCCTGATTTTTATATAGATATTCATGTTTGTTGTATTTATTATAATTTTAAAAAAGTGAATTTTCAAATATATATTTTAATCAATTTACAAGCAAAACTGTTAACTAAGAACGGAGGAAGATATGTTCGAAAAAGAAAAAGAACAATTTGCGGAAATGATTTCAATTATAGCGAAATTGAGAGGGCCTGATGGTTGTCTTTGGGATAGAAAACAAACCCTGAAGAGTTTGGCACCGAATATCATTGAAGAAGCACAAGAAGTTTCTGATGCAGTAGAATCAAATGATATGAGTAATCTTTGTGAGGAATTGGGAGATTTGTTTATGGTGATTCTGATGAATATTGAAATTGCAAAAGAAAAAGGCTTATTTACCTGTTCCGACGTTTTGGATGGGGCTATAGAAAAATTTACTAGAAGACATCCACATGTTTTTGGTAATATCAAAGTAAATAATTCAGAGGAAGCATTGACTGTATGGAAACAGATGAAAAAAAAGGAAAAAGAAAAAAATTAGTAAAATATTATTTAGGAGAAAATTGTATACGGTCATTATGAAAAAACTAAAAAAAATAATGCAAATAGTCGCCATTTTTATATTGTTTAGTTTCTCTTTTTCCTTTTTATCTTATGCTGATCCCAAGATTGGATTAGCATTAGGAGAAGGAGGGAGAAGATTCTACATACATATTGGTGTTTTAAAAGTCTTACAAGAAGAAGGAATAAAGTTGGATTATATAGCAGGAACAAGTATAGGTTCTTTTATTGGAGGACTTTATGCATTGTGGGAAGACATCGATAAAATTGAAGAAAGCACTTTAGATTTAAATTTTGATAAATATTATATGTCACCAAGGGAAGATATAAAACTGAAAAATATTAATGAGACTCCCTTTGTCATATTTTATTCAAATATATCGAAGGGTGACATAGATTTTAAATTATTAAAGGGTTTAATGGATGGCAGAATTTTAAGAGATGAAATTGATCGGTTGACTAACCGGGCAAGTTTCGAATATGACCTCAAAATCCCTTTTAAAGTAGTGACGACAGATTTGCTCACCGGTAAAAAAGTGATTATCGACAGAGGTAGGATTTCTAACGCAATAGCAGCTTCTATGTCTGTGCCCGGCTTAACCATGCCGTTTAAATTTGAAGATAAATTATTGGTGGACGGTGGTTTGTTGGAGCCTGTTCCGGTCGATGCAGTAAGGGAAATGGGGGCAGATATAGTGATTGGTGTCAATTTAAGAGATATTCAGGATGATACGCCCACTGATATCAATAACGTTGTATCTATTTTATACAAATCTATATATATCATGCTGGGAGAACTAAATAATATTTCAGTGAATAAGGCAGACATAGTGATAAGTCCTCATTATAGAGGGCCTCTTGCTACTGATATGTCAAAAGAAAATAAATTGAAATTAGTTCAGTTAGGTGAGGAAGAGACACGAAAAATCATACCGGCCTTAAAAGAATTGATAGCATCCTACTGAAAATATTTCAAGCTAATTTTGAAAATGCTCGACTTTATCCGTGGAAAAAATATAACCGCCTGCATAATACGGGCCAATATACGATATTTGTTCGAGAAAGGAGAAGCACAAATGAAGCACTTATTGAAATTTTTCAAAATGAAACTTTCCTTTGTTGTTGCTGGTAAATATTTTACATTATTACTTATTTTGTTTTTTTGCCTGTTGCCCGTATTAAATACTCAGGCATCTCCAAAGTTTCTCATAATCCATCTGGACGCTGTCTCATCACAGAATTTCTTCCAATACATGGAAAACGGTGATCTTCCTAATATGAAAGAGGTTTTTGCAGATGGCCATATGATTTATCATGGACTTAGCTTATTTCCCGGAGGAACGGAAATGGCAATTCCTCATTTAAAAGAAGGATCGGATAATTCCACCGGGGGAGTAGGATGGGGGTACTATGACCGGGAAAAGGGAAAAAGAGTATCCAATTATAAGACTTTTTTTTATTGGCTTTCTTATCTTTCCCGCCGAGCGAAAGCCTGTTTTATCTACGGTATACCCGGACTTGATCCTTTTTTGTTTCTTCCTCTTCTTAATGTTCCGGAACTTCTGGAAACCTATGGCGTTATTGAATTCTATTGGTTTACCACCGATTCCCTGGGTCACGTAATGGGACCGGAATTATACGAAGCCAGCATCCGCCGGTTTGACCATTATTTTGGTCAACTGATAAAAAGATTGGATTTTGATGGGCTTAATATAATTCTTTATTGCGATCATGGCATGTCTTTTGGTAAATTTATTAATGCTGAACAGGGAAAAGAAATTGAAAGAATAGCAGGAAATAAGCTTAAGGTATATATTCATCCTAATGTCTATTTAAAGAATCCAAGTAAAAAAGATGAGGTAGCCAGGGATATTGTTTTAGAAAGCGAGATTGATTTTGCATTTTATAGAGATAATTCCCATC
>CBFCZX010000074.1:0-7482 GCA_965602765.1 uncultured Atribacterota bacterium
GTCATTCCAACACTACTTGTCTTTTTTATACTCCAACCTCTTTTTGTCAAAAGTTTAACCCGCTCAGGTATCAAGGGTTAAAAGGTTGATGAGAATTATTTTAAATAAAAATCCTCGTTATATGTTTCTAATAAAAATAACCACTCCTATTTATTTTGTAGGCCATCATGCTTAAAACTTAAAATTGTGTAATGAATTATAATATTAAAACAAGACAAATTTATTGACAGTCAATTTAAAGTATGTTATAAATATTGTATACAATATTAAATAATAATAGCATTAAACTTCTGAAAAATTTTCATTTTATTTTACTTCTTCGAAAAAATTAAAAAAATAAAGGAGGAACCAAATATAGAAACAAAAAATGCATGGTAGTTGTAAACCGAAAAAAAGTTTTAAAAATTTTAGGAGGATTACAATGAAAAAAATATCTATTTTGATTATATCTGCATTTTTAATTTGCATGATTTTTGGACTTTCTGCGAGTGCTTCCTTTCCTGATAGGAATATTACCAATGTATTAGTATGGAGCGCCGGAGGCGGAACAGATGCTTGTAATCGGGTTGTTATGGCGGAAATGGCTAAAATATTAGGCGTGAATATTAATGTTGTTAACAAAACCGGTGGTGCGGGTGGTTCCGTGGGTATGAACTATGCTTATTCACAACCTTCTGATGGCTATACTCTTTGTGGCCTTTCTGAGTCTTGCGTAACTGCAGGAGTACAGGGAGGTTTTGATAAAAGAATGAACGTCTGGGAATACTTTATCATTGGTGGCTCACCAGATGTTGTTTCTGTTTCTGCGGATACTCCTTACATGAATTTAAAAGATTTAATTGAAGCAGCAAAAGCTGATCCCGGAGCGATAAGAGCTGGTGCAAGTGCTGCTGGTTCAATACACCATTTAAATCTTCTTGCATTGGAGGATGGTTCAGGCGCAAAATTTAACTATATTCCTTATACAGGATCTGCTCCTGCACAGAACGCTGCTATGACTGGAGAAGTTTCTGTAGTAGTTACTTCGGTCGCCGAACAGGCTCAATTAATCCGTGGAGGCAAATTAAGACCGCTGGCAGTATTAATTCCTGATTCTTTTGTTTTAGCGGGGGATACGCTTCCTTCTGCTTTTGATTCTTACCCTGGACTTTCAGAGTATTTACCTATTTCACAGGCTATTGGATTTGCAATAAAAGCAGATGCACCAGGTGATATTAAAGGGGTATTGATAGATGCATTCGATAAAGCACTCATGACAGATACTTTTGTAAAATGGGCTGAAGATAATTATTATGTTGTATCCGGTGCAACCGGAAGCGAAGGTGTAGAAATATTTAATAAACTTGAATCACTATTTGCCTGGACTCTTTGGGATTTGAAAGCTGCTAAAGTTGATCCAGCTACTTTGGGAATACCGAAACCCTAAGATTTATTTGGATACAATAATAAAAAGGGCAGTTAAATAGAATATTTATTTAACTGCCTAAAATTATATAAATTTACGAAGATCAGAGATTATCATATGAGAAAGAAAGAATTAAGAAAAGCAGATTTTATAACCAGTGTTTTACTATTGTTATTTAGTTTATGGATTATTGTGGAAACCCTGAAAATGCCAATGAAGGATACTTTTGGAGGTGTGCAAAATGTTTGGTATGTTTCTCCCGCCTTATTTCCTTTAATTATCAGCATTTTTATTATGGTTTTAGGAGCAGTGCTTTTCCTTCATTCTATAAAAACTGGTGGAGCTAAATATTTTTTGGATAATTTTTCATTAAGATATAAAGGACTATCTGAAAAAAATATTAGATTTATTAGTATTTTATTAGCTTTGTTTTCTTTTGTCTATTTAAATATTCCACGTATTGATTTTTTTATCTCCGTTACACTTTTTTTAACTTATTTCATATCTGTTTTTTATTTTGATGATAAAGATTTATTAAAAAAATTAACTTTGTTTTATTTTATTGGAAGCATAATTTTTATCATTATTTTTGTATTTGATATTTCAAAAATTATTAATTCTTATTATGAATATTTTATAGATATTCTGGCATTATTTTTCTATTTAAGTTATGTAATTTATAATTGGGTAAACATAAAAAGTAGTCGTATTTTTAAAAAAAGATTCATCGTTTCTTTGGTAATATCCCTAGCAGTGCCACTGGTTCTTTGTCCAACTTTCAGATATTTTTTATTGGTTCCACTTCCTAAAGAAGGTCTAATTATACAATTCATGCATAATGTTTATTATCTATTAAAATAATAGGAGTCAATATGTTTATTTTTGAACAATTATTTACTTTCTTTCAACAAATATACATATTAATGACAAATCCTTTTAATATGCTCATCCTTTTTGGGGCTGTATTACTGGGAATCATCTTTGGAGCTATGCCGGGTTTGACAGCTACGCTTGGCGTGGCTTTGCTTGCCACTTTAACCTACGGAATGGATACCGGTACTTCCATGGTAGCCCTATTGGCAATCTATGTGGGGGCAATATATGGTGGGTCCTATGCCTCTATTCTCATTAATATTCCCGGTACAGCTGCTGCGGCAGCTACTGCTTTGGATGGATACCCGTTAGCATGTCAGGGGAAAGCAGGAAAAGCATTAGGCCTTACAACCACTGCTTCTGCAATTGGTACTTTTATAGGTATGTTATTCGTCATAACCATGGCTCCCCTTATTTCAGCATTTGCTCTTAATTTTACTTCATTTGAATTTTTCTTACTGGCTTTCTTTGGTATTATTATTAGTGGAACTCTAACAAGTCATGATTTAGCCTATAAGGGTTGGATTGCTGGATTTTTGGGATTGTTTATGGCAAGTGTAGGCAGAGATCAACTTCAATTTTATCCCCGATTTACTTTTGGGCTTTATGAATTGGATGGTGGGCTAGAAGTTGTGCCCGTTCTTATTGGCGCTTTTGGCATTCCTCAGATTATTCAAGTCTTAAAGGATAAAGTAGTATGCGGAGAAGCAAAACGCTTTCAAAGGATTTTACCAGAGTTCACTGAAATTTTTCATCATTTTACTGATATTATACGTTCAGCTTTGATTGGGGTTGGTATTGGAGCAATTCCGGGGATAGGTGAAGACATTGCTGGTTGGGTATCTTATGGGGCGGCTAAAAATTCTTCTAAACATCCTGAGAGATTTGGAAAAGGTGATGTCTCGGGAGTAATATCTGCTGAAACTGCTAACAATGCTTGCATTGGAGGAGCTATGATACCTCTTTTAAGTCTTGGTGTCCCAGGAAGTCCTCCTGCAGCTATGCTTTTAGGTGCATTAATGCTTCATGGGATTCAACCTGGTCCGATGTTGACTTTTGATCATCCTCTTTTTATATTTCAGGTTGCAGCTATACTTTTATTAGCTTCCTTTGCAATGTGGATAACTGGCATGTTATTGGCTAAACAAGTGATAAAAGTTTTAAGAATTCCACCTCCCGTTTTTATGCCTATTATCGCTGTACTATGTGTCATCGGTTCATATTCACTGGGTTTAAGGATTTTTAACCTCTATTTAATGGTTCCGATAGGGATTTTAGCTTATTTTTTAACCGAGATGGAATACCCGATTGCTCCTTTGGTGATAGGAGTCATTTTGGGTCCTATGGCTGATGCGAATTTAAGGAGAGCTTTAATGGTTTCTAAGGGAAGTTTTTTACCAGTATTTACAAGGCCGGTATCTTTAATTTTAATTTTGGTTATTTTATTGATGATATTCAGTCAAATAACATGGTTTAAATTGTTGATGAGAAGAGTGTCAAACAAACTATTTTGGAGAAAACCAAAAACATAAAAACGCAGTTTTGGAGAGGGATGATTTCTATGCCTAAAAAAATTATTTTGACTCTGGCTCCAACTGGAGGTTGGGGGAAAGCATATCATAATCCGGTTGAACCGGAAGAAATTGCTCTTCAAGTAATCGCTTGCGTTAAGGAGGGAGTTTCTGTCGTTCATCTCCATGCCCGTACCAATCAAGGAGAATTGACCACAGACTTGAGCTTTTTAGATAAGACAGTTCAGTTGATAAAAGATAAGGTTGATGTCATTTTAGAAGCATCCACGGGAGGACTTTCCGATCTTACTGCACAAGAAAGAGCTTTACCTCTTCAACTTAAACCCGTTGAATTGGGTTCATTGAATATGGGTTCTTTAAATTTTCTTGACAAGGTATATATCAACTCACTTCCTGATATTCGTTTCTGGCTGGCCAGCATGTTGAAAAATAATGTGAAACCGTCTATGGAGATATTTGATACCTCTAATGTTGCAATTTCTCAATTTTTCATAAAAGAAGAACTAATAAAACCGCAATTTAATTTTAATTTTATATTTAATTATAAATGGGGTATGACTTTTTCTCCGGCAATAGTTGAATTGTTAAAATCAATCCTTCCCGAAAAAAGTCTATGGGGAGCTATTATTGGAAGCAATAGAGATTTCTCAATGCACATTCAAGCTGCCTTAAAAGGGGCAGCTATGATTAGGGTAGGTTTTGAAGATTCAAGGATATGCAATTTCAAAGAAGCTAATTCAAATATTGACCTGGTAAAAGCGATTCGAATACAATTGGAAAAGTCAGGATTTGAATTGGCAAATCCGGATGAATCAAGAAAAATACTTAACATATCCTAATTTGATTTTTTTGATATTTTTTGACTTGTTAGATTATTATGACTGCCGATTTCTATAGTCCTAAAAATTAAATGCTATACTTTTATAGGGAAAAAATATTTTCTTCAATAAATTTCCAGGTTTTCAAATAATCATCGCCGGATATTAATTTATTAAATTCTTTTTTGTTTAAATTCTGCAAGAGCTTGAAGATTTTATTGGTTAAACGGGTATTTGCTTCAAATGTACCTTTAATATCCCATCTGGTTGGAGAAGTATCCGAAGTGAAGTAGTCGTTGTAATTATATTCCTGGAGGTAGTAAAGAAATTCCACATAATCCAGGAAATGCTTTGTACCCACAAAATAATCCCAATCCCATTTTCCGTTATTATCATTAATATGAATATAATAACGATATGGACTTTCAGCAATCAATGCAACTACTTCGGCTGGATTTTCATTACCAAATAATACCGAGTGTCCAAAGTCGATGGTTATTCCGGTCTGTTTATTATTTATTTCATTAAGCAAGCAAAGGGTTTTAGCTGCAGTATCTACAAAACATCTGCCTCTTGTTTCTGCCGGTTTGTATTCTATATAAAGAGGAATTTCAGGGAGATATTCTGCTGATTCCCCGAAAGAATCGATGAGATAATTCCAGAGTTGAGCATAATGACAATTGAAGTTAAATTCATAACCATCTCCCAGGGGACAACAAGTAACCTTGTCTGCTCCAACACTTTTAGCAAATGTTTTTGCATCTTTTATAAATCGTACGGCTTTGGCGCGAACCTCTTTTTTTGTCGAAGTCAGTCCGCCATTTTTGAATTCCGGTTCTGCTTTTACATTAACATTAATTGCCGCTATATTGATTTTATATTTTTTTGTTAAAATTTTCAGCTTTTCAGGATCGTTCACTTCATAAGGAAATACTAATTCCATACCATCCATTCCCTGAATTTCAGAGACCATCTTAAATTTTTCTTCTAGGGTTTTTTCTAAATTGTATTCATGGAAACGATCTTTTGTTTTACTTAAAAAAGTACTAATCACTGCATGTTTTACCGGATAATCCATAATGGTTCTCCCCTCCTTTTTTAGAAATAAGTTCTCTTACTTTATTTATGATATGTATTTTAGAAATTCCATATTTTTCGATAACCTTATAATAATTTCCGCTTTCAGCAAAAGTATCATCAAGACCCAAATTATCAAAAATAAGGGGTTTATTTTTTAAACAATAATTAGAAAGTTCATATCCCAAGCCATTTCTTTTTTGATGATCTTCGACTACCAGCAAAGCTTCTGTTTTATTTATTGACCGAAGAAGGCTTGCTTTATCAAATGGTTTAATGGAATACATGTCGATGATTTCAGTAGAGATATTTTCTATTTTCAGCTCATCAGCTGCTTCCAAAACCTGGAAGACCATATCTCCGTAAGTTACTATCGTGATATCTTCCCCTTTTTGAATTATCTTACATCCTCCCATTGCAAAATGTTCTTCTTCGCTGTAAATATCAAATAACGGATCTCGCATAAGTCTTACAAAAACGGGCCCGGGTGTTTTTATAGCAATATCAAACATTTTTTTTGCAGATTCGGTATCCGCAGGAGCAAGTACTTTCATATTAGGTAAGGTGGTCATTATGCCTATATCCTCTGTGGCTTGATGTGTCACGCCGTCAATGGCGGGTGTTACCCCTCCATGAGAAGAGAGAAATTTTACATTTAAATTAGGATAGCAGATAAAAGTACGTATTGCTTCAACGGCTCGCATAGTGATAAAAACGCCATAACTGCAAGCGATAACCTTTCTGCCTCCGGCAGCCATACCGGCGGCGGCAGCCATTGTATTAGATTCAGCAATCCCCATATTAAAATATCTGGAAGGATAAGCATCGCCAAACAGGTGGGAAAAGGTGGAATACCCGATATCTGCTTCGAAGACTACAAAATCTTTGTCAATAGCTCCATATTCTAGCATCCTTTCTGAAAATGCTCTCCTATTAGCAATTTTAGCCTGATTAATTTTCATATTTGTTATCCTCGATTTCTTTAATGGCGATTTTATATTCTTGCTGGTTAGGTGCTTTACCGTGCCATTTTCTGATATTTTCCATATAACTTACACCTTTCCCTTTTATTGTATTTGCAACAATACATACTGGTTTATATTTAATTTGTTTTGCTTTATCCAAGTTTAATAGAATTTCTTTCATATCATGGCCATTAATTTCCATGACATACCAGTTAAAGGCTTCAAATTTTTTGCGGATTGAATCCATGGGCATTATATTGTCAGTATAACCGTCCATTTGTAATTTATTTTTATCTACAATTGCAATCAGATTATCCAATTTGTATTTGCTGGCAGATGCAGCTGCTTCCCAAACCTGTCCTTCATTAATTTCTCCATCCCCGAGAATAACGTATACATGGTAATTTTTTTTGACCAATTTTCCTTCTAAGGCCATTCCCACTCCGAGGCTTAAGCCTTGACCTAAAGAACCGGTAGTCATGTCAACACCCGGAGTCTTTTTCATGTCCGGATGCCCTTGTAAAATGCTTTCAAATTTTCTCAAAGTATTTAATTCTTTTTTAGGAAAATATCCTTTCAAGGCAAGGCAGGCATACCAAACAGGACAAGCATGTCCCTTTGATAAAATAAAACGGTCTCTCTCAGGCCAATGAGGATTTTTAGGATCAATTTTTAAAACATCAAAATACAAGGCGGTCATAATATCTGCTGCCGAAAGCGCTCCACCGGGATGTCCGGAATGTGCTTTATAAATCATATCAATGATTTTTAGACGGACTTCTTTGCTTTTTTCTTTGAGATGTTGAACTCTT